>NZ_AMFQ01000044.1:0-28967 GCF_000335555.1 Acinetobacter sp. WC-743
GCTTAAACTGGAGCAGTTTATGGAATATCCAAGCCAATGCCGAAGTTGCATTTCCAATAGGAAGCACACCTGAACAACTCAAGGATCGAGATAATCAACAGTATTGGTTGAGTATCAGAAAAACTTTTTAATGGGGAGAGAGCAGGAGGCGAAAGTCTCCTGCTCTCGTATTTAATGATCAACTTTAAAGTGATCTCAAATATGATTGGAAGTTGCATAAAATAATCATGTTAAAGATAAGACTTTGAATATATTGTTTAAATGGATGAAGTATCCATACGACAAGCAATGACGTTTAAAAAGTTTTATACGTTTACTTTGAACGTGAAGTGACTAATATTGGTCATTCAGATTAAAGATATAAAAACTAGAGTAAAAAATGGAACAACTTAATCCATCAGATTTAAAAGCGATTCTCCATTCAAAAAGAGCGAATTTGTATTACTTAGAATATTGTCGAGTGATGCAAAAAGATGGACGAGTTCTGTATCTCACTGAAGCTAAAAATGAAAATCAATATTGGAATATTCCAATTGCGAATACGACGGTTATGTTATTGGGAACGGGTACATCTATCACACAGGCTGCTATGCGTATGTTATGTAGTGCTGGAGTATTGGTTGGCTTTTGTGGCGGAGGCGGTACACCATTATTTTCAGGAAGCGAAGTTGAATGGCTGACGCCTCAAAGTGAATATCGACCAACGGAATACATGCAAGGATGGATGAGTTTTTGGTTTGATGACAAGAAACGTCTTGAGGTGGCAAAGCAATTTCAATTTGCGCGTATTGAGTTTATTCGCAAAATTTGGGCGAAAGATAGAGATTTACATGCAGAAGGTTTTTATTTAGATGATTTAGATATTCAACAAGCATTGAATAGCTTTGAAAAGAAAATTCCCAATATCTCTAAGGTTGGAGACTTGCTTCTTGCGGAGGCTCAAACGACCAAGCAACTTTATAAAATTGCAGCGACTCGTTGCAAAATGAAGTTTGAACGTAACCCTGAACAAGGTGACTTAGCCAATGATTTTTTAAATCATGGTAATTATTTGGCTTATGGATTAAGTGCTACAACACTTTGGGTATTAGGAATCAGCCATTCTTTTGCGGTCATGCATGGTAAAACCAGACGTGGTGCATTGGTGTTCGATGTTGCAGATTTGATTAAAGATGCTGTTGTTTTACCGTGGGCTTTTATTTGTGCCAAAGAAGGTATGACTGAGCAGGAGTTTAGACAACAACTTCTACAGAAATTTACGGAATATAAGTGTTTAGATCAGATGTTTGAACAGGTCAAATTACAAGCATGTAAGACTTTTGATAACGGTGAGTCAGCGCAATGATCGTAACCTTTATTTCCCAATGCGAAAAGAAAGCCATTCATCGAACTCGCCGTGTTTTGGATGCCTTTGCTAATCGAATTGGTGATAACACTTGGCAAACGGTGATTACTGAAGATGGTTTGTTGGCAGTTAAGCGTATGCTTTTAAAAACAGTAAGTAAAAGTACAGCTGTGGCTTGTCATCGAATTGCGACACGGAGATACACGGAATTGGTTTGGGTTGTAGGGAATAAGAACAAATTTAATAAAGATGGAGTTGTTCCAGTGAATACTACACAAAAAGATGTTTTTATGGATGTAATGACGATGAAGCCAAAAAAAGATGAGTTCTATGCCAACACTCATTTACAACCACTCGCTGAGCATTTGTTTGCTGTGGGGTATATAGCACATCAATTATTTAAAAGAGTGGTGGGAAACGATGAACATGTAAATCTAGAGAAAGTTGCTTTTTTAGCTGGCTGTTTACATGATTTAGGGAAATTAGACCCACTATTTCAAGATTGGGTTAAAAAAGGTAAGCAAAAAAATCCACAGGAAGATGGTCAACATATTGATGTTAAATTTACTTTTGATAAACATCCAAGACATAATGAAATTTCATTAATGCTCTTTAATATTTTTGAAAATCAGTGTAATACTTTAAATAGATCGCAAAAAATTGCTTTACAACATGTAATTTATTGGCATCATGCAAAACCATATAGAAAAGAAGAAAATTTTATAGGGGTTTTTAATGCATATGAATACTTGAATAAGAACGTATCACAAGAACAATTTGAAGAGATCGTGAAAGAAGTTTTAAAGCTATTAAATCGGATTCACGCTCTTTCACAGCACTATTCAGATAAAAGTCAAAATATTCAAATCGACCTACCTTGGGGGATTGAAAGTATAAATGATTTAGTTGAGGATTTTTCTTATAATTTCAAAAATACAGTTTTCCCAGAATTTAAAGATTATAAAGTAACAGACGAGTTTCCAGCACTTAGACAAAAAATTAATATTAATGCGCAACACAATTTATTAAGAGCATGTGTGATTAGTGCAGATCGTTTGATTTCAAGTTTAACGGCAGTAGAATTATGTGAGCGTATTCAGGAACACCGCTTAGATGAATTATTGGATAATCAAGAGAGTCTTTCAAGTTTAGTTTCCCATATTGAAAATGCATTAAGTCGATTTCCAAAGAGTGCGCGAACAAAAAAGCAATCTGAAGTTGCGGAACAATTAGCTGATCTAAGTGATATTGCTGTTTTATCAGGTGCAGCAGGTTGTGGCAAAACTAAAATTGCATTGGAATGGGCAAAATACAAAAATGCAAAAAAAATATTTTGGGTTTGTCCTCGTGTTCAGGTCTGTCAAGGAATTTTCGAGGAACTCATCAGCACTTATTTACCAGATGCCAATATAGAGATATTTACAGGTGAATTTAAATTTACTAATTCTTGGGATAAACCAACTAAAGAAAAAAATTATTTTTCAGGAGATGTTGTTGTTACTACTATTGACCAAATATTAGGCTCAGTTACTACGCATACCAATGTAAATGGTTTAATACCTTTTGTTGATGCTCATGTAATTTTTGATGAATATCATGAATATATTGATATGGAAATTTTTAACTTACTATTTGCAGAATTGGTTTTTGTTAAAAAAATGCGAAAAAACTATGATAAGAGATTATTATTAGTTTCAGCTACTCCTCATTATAGTTTTTTAAAAGAAATATTAAATTTGGATGCTAATGAAGATGTGGTGGAAATGCCTTCATTTAATCAAAGTTTATATGAAATTCAATTTATTGATTATGATGAAACAATATCTGAAAAGAACCCTTTTTATCAGGCTTATGATAACAAAACGTTTATTATCAGTAATACTGCAAAAACCGCACAGCTAGGATTTTTATATAAAAAAGATCAAGAAAAAAGTATTCTTTTTCATTCTAAATATAAAAGAAGTGATAAGAAAAAATGGTTTAATGAAGTCTATGAATCATTTAAAAAAGATGGTTCAAATCAGTATGATATTTTACGGAGTGGTCCAATTGTTCAAGCATCATTAAATATTAGTTGTGATCATATGTTGGTCGAAATGAGTAGCCCTGAAAATATTTTGCAACGTTTGGGTAGATTAGATCGATTCGGTCAAAATTCACAAATCAATACTTTAAATATTGCGGTTACTGACCATATTAAACAAGGTAAGCAAGTAGGATCATCTGCAAAATTCCTTGCAAGACTTCACGGGTTACAGTCAGCAAAAGCTTGGTATTTGTATCTGAATGAATATCTTGGAAATAAGCCATTTAAGTTAGCTGAAATTTATAAAATATATAAAGATTTTTATAATTCTGTACATGTAAAAAAAGAAATTCAGCAAGATTTAAAAGCAGCACTAAAAAGTAGTATTATGTTACTGAATGCAAAAGTAACTGAACCTGTTAAGGTTTTAAAAGTTAAATCTGATGATAAAAAAATAAAAATCAGCAAGAACTCTTTACGGGGTGATAATCGATTTGTACAAATGGCGGTACTAGATGTAAATAATTATAAAAACCCAATTTTTAAGAATGAATATGCATATCAACTGCCTGTGATTGAAACAGAGGAATTTGATAATTTAACTGAATCAACATCTTTGATTAAAGATTTGGGATTACTAAACTTTATTGCTCAAAAGCATGGGAATATTGATCCAACGCATCCAGTTAAAGGGATACCAGAAAAGAAAATGACATTTAGAAATATGGTATTAGAGAATTATGCGCGAGACGCTGAATATCCGTTATATTTGAGTTATATTGAAGATGATCTAAATAAAGTCGGTGGTGCTGGTATTCGACATAGTGAAGCAATTTATTATGCTGTATGTGATCAGCAACCTATTGGGGCAATTTCAATCCAATTAATTAAAGAGTTAAATAACGTAAACTAAAGAGGACTTAATAATGTCAAAAGTTACAGGTATAAAAAGTGTAGATTTTAAAATTACAGCTTATGGTTATGGAGTTGTCAACTGGAATGGTCCAACTACATTACAAAGTGAGGGGCGTATTGTAGACAATCATACATTACCAAAACTTCGTGGTTATTCAAATTTAACTGGTAAAGAAAGTGATAAAGGGTATAAGTTAAAAAAAGACCCTTCAGAACTTAATTTTAAAGAAACACCGCTTTATATAAGCCAAAACTGTATTCGTCACCATCTTTTCCGAGATCAAGCTTTTGATTTACATTATGCAAAAGATAAAAATTTAGTCGATGTTCTGACATCTATTACAGGTTTAATTCGAGGTTATGTAGTGCCATCTAGCCAATGTAAACGAACTAGTCCACTTTTACTTGAGGATTTTGTTGATCATTTGGGTAATGGTAATTTTGAACAAATGGGACGTTCTGGCTCTAAAGAAAAAGAACTTAATAAAAAAGGAGAAGAATCGAGTAATTCATTTTTTTCAAAAACAACTTTTGGTGATACTGAATATACAGCTTACGGTTCAATTAGTATTGAGCAATTAGAATTTATCTCTCTAGATAAAAAATTTGATCGTGCAGCAATGATTGTAAAAGATGGTGAAGGTGAAGAAATTGCTCAAGCAGTGCAAAAATTTATTCAATCACTAGATCCTAGTCGAGATCCAAAAGCAGTTTTTCATCAAAATTATGTACGTAATGGCACAATTTTTGAAGAAGGTGAGGCAGGAGTCCTACTAGACAATACCGCAATTGACATTTTAGTTAAAGAAACATTAACAATGATCAAAGAGCTTAGTATTAAGCAAGCTAAAGGATACATGTACGTTGATGAAATTGAAGTTGACTATAACGATAGCAATAAAATGATGCGTATTAAACGCAGTCCAGAACAGGCAAGCCTACAGCCAAATTCTGAATACGCAGTTTATTTTTATGCGAAATAGAGATGAATATGAAAATTATTATTGAATATGAATCCTCTTGGCGAAATTCGTTTTTAGATGGTTCAAATAATGAAAAGTTGCCCACAGGTGGGCGTAACTTTATCGGTTCTATGACTACTTTAAAGAAAGATGGGAATTTCATTCAGCGTAGTGTAACTAAAGATACTGTTATGGGGGTTTTAAATCGCTTGATTGGCGACCAAGCAAAACTTTATCAAGCACGACAACGATCAAATTACTATTTTGCTGATATTGAAGAAGTATTAAAAGATAACGATATTATAGATAAACCATTAATTACCAATGAGATGGTTTACATCCGTAATGTTACTGGGAGTACAGATCAAAATTCATTTACTGGTCTTATTAAAGCAAATGATCCAGCATTTAAGTCTCCATTTTCGTTAAGTCTTTGGGGGGTATTATGGTTAAGTTTAGAAGAAGTTATTGAATTTATCTTGGATAATTCTTTTTCTGTGAGTTTGCAGAAGTGTTTAGATCCAATTGTGGTCTGTGATCAAATTGAATTTTTAAGTTCAGAAAAACCGATTGAAGTAGATGGCAAAGTTCAAAGTGCTTTAGATGTTTTGTCAAAAGTCTTTCCTGATATTCAATATTTAACAGCAAAAAATCAGTTACCTTTAGTTAGTTTATATACTTCTGCTCTATATTTACAGATTGATCGTCTTAAAGATAAATTTGATTTTTCAGCCACTTTAACCAAAAGTGGTGGTTTAAGTGGTATATCAAAAAGAGGTTTTACTAAAAAAGACTTTATGGATCGTTACACAACAGGAAATAAAAAGTTAATTTGGGGTAATCCTTATTTAAGAAAAGAAAAGAAAAAAGGGGAAGGAGAGGTATCTTCAATTCTAACGAAAGCAAGTGGACAATTAGAAATACATCTTGATATTTCTAAAGAGCGTGCACGAGATATAAAGGAAAAAATTGAAAATGCTGGAGTTTCCACATTTTATCTTGGTAAAAAAGGTTTGGCTTATGTCAGAGATATACGATAGATAGGGGGAGTAGTGAAATATTATATAGAAATAACCCTTATTGAAAGCATTGATTTTTCATGGTTTGAAGTTTGGTCAAAACTTTATACCCAACTCCATATTGCTTTTGCTGAACAGATCGATACACGAGGAAAGATAATTTTTGGTATATCTTTTCCTCAATATCGTATTCATCAGCAAAAAAACATAGGATTTTTGGGTTCAAAAGTGCGAGTTTTTGCTCCTTCTGAATCTGAATTACAAAAGCTCAATTTATCAAAGTGGCTAGAAAGATTGGTAGACTATGTTCATATCACTCAACCACGAGAAGTTCCAAAAACAAAAATCACTGGATATGCCCATTATTTCCGAATTAATCCAAAAATGACTTTGGAGGAACGTATTGCTCATCAGGCTCAACGACGAAGCATTTCTTTTGATGAAGCTCAACAACATTTTAAGCAATATAGTGAACAACCTGAAATTGTTCCCTATGTCAGTTTAAAAAGTTTAAGTACTAAACGTGAACAAAATATAGATCGATATTATCGGTTATATATTGGGAAATCTGTTGCTGAAGAAGCAAATGATGGAAAATTTGGAACATATGGTCTCAGTAGAACAGCAACAGTCCCCGAATTTTAACCCAATATTTTTCCACTCTTTAACAACTTAATAAAATCAATAAGTTATAACAGTAAGTAAAAACTTGGGTCATTTGATGATTTTTAGGTTTAACTTACTGTTATCACTTTATTTTTTAATCTAAAATTATAGTTCATTACCGCATAGGTAGCTTAGAAAAGAAGTTACGTTCTTTTTCACGCTGTGATTCTTGTTCATTACCGCATAGGTAGCTTAGAAATTACTTTTTACGCAATTTATGGACTAGTGCAAGTTCATTACCGCATAGGTAGCTTAGAAAATTTGTTGCTTGGTTATTGCGAGTTGCTCAAGGTTCATTACCGCATAGGTAGCTTAGAAAGATATCATGACTTTTTTTAAAAAAATCTTGCGGTTCATTACCGCATAGGTAGCTTAGAAAGATTTGACATGCTGTTCCCCTGAATTTAAAAAGTTCATTACCGCATAGGTAGCTTAGAAATTGAGGGTCATTCTATGAAAGCTCTTGATCATGTTCATTACCGCATAGGTAGCTTAGAAATTAAAAATTTGATAAGAGAAAAAAGACAGTGTGTTCATTACCGCATAGGTAGCTTAGAAAAGTCTCTACATTTAACAAACGTCAATTAAAACGTTCATTACCGCATAGGTAGCTTAGAAAAGACTTAGAAAAATCGGGGGTGGCTGTCTTAGGTTCATTACCGCATAGGTAGCTTAGAAATTGTAGCTCCAAAACTGTTCGTTTCATGACAAGTTCATTACCGCATAGGTAGCTTAGAAATTTATAAAGTGATTTTGGTTCTGCTGGCTGATGTTCATTACCGCATAGGTAGCTTAGAAAAACCCAAGTAAGTGCAGAAGGACCAAGTTTTACGTTCATTACCGCATAGGTAGCTTAGAAAATTCAACGATCAACAAAAGTTGCATGGATTCGGTTCATTACCGCATAGGTAGCTTAGAAATGAATGTAATATGTATACATGTTCAAAGCAGGGTTCATTACCGCATAGGTAGCTTAGAAAATTTTCTGGTCGGGAAAACGGCATTTTAATAAGTTCATTACCGCATAGGTAGCTTAGAAAAATCTAATCAGAATTTGATTCAAGAATGAAACGTTCATTACCGCATAGGTAGCTTAGAAATTTCTCAAATCTTGTTCTGCTCTGCTCAATCGGTTCATTACCGCATAGGTAGCTTAGAAATTCATCCGTGCATATGTCTGAGGGGCTTCACCGTTCATTACCGCATAGGTAGCTTAGAAAAACACCTAAATCTATTTGCTCTGGGTCTAATTGTTCATTACCGCATAGGTAGCTTAGAAAAAAACTTGCAGTTGCACATCTGCTTTAGCCGCGTTCATTACCGCATAGGTAGCTTAGAAAAATAATATGACTGAGTAATTGAAGCGGATATGGTTCATTACCGCATAGGTAGCTTAGAAATTGTTATAATAATAAGCAACGCAAAAGCCCATGTTCATTACCGCATAGGTAGCTTAGAAAATTTTCAAAATTTAATGTCGCCGTTTTGGTCGGTTCATTACCGCATAGGTAGCTTAGAAATTGTACAGCTTGTGATTCATCACTATTTCCACGTTCATTACCGCATAGGTAGCTTAGAAAAGTATGATTTTGAACACCTTGTTCTGATAATTGCTCACTGCCGTATAGGCAGCTTAGGAATATACGTCATGATATTGAGCAAATATTACTCAGTTCACTACCGCATAGGTAGCTTAGCAATTGCAAAAGCAGCTTTGGCTAGTGCAATGGAAGTTCACTGCCACATAGGCAGCTTAGAAAATATTATTTTTAGGGGAATAACAATGAATGAAGTTCACTACCGTATAGGTAGCTTAAAAAACTACGAGCTGATAAGGGGATAGACATATCACGTTCACTACCGTATAAATCCCTTAAAAATATAAACGCCTTAACATCTTAGCTAAATTTAGGAAAGTACAAACATATGGAATAATTTTTACAGTAAATAAAATATGATAATTTAAATGATAATTATTTGCATTATTAATTGCATTTGAATATTTGGTAAAATACAATGTGCAACAATTCTTACACAATCCCTCCGTAATTTGAGTTGCGTATTAACATGAATAAACAATTAATACTTCAAGCACTATCTCTCTCCATACTCTCAGCAATGTCAATTTCAACATATGCAAACGAGACTTCAGAAGACTCTTCCAAGCTTAAAACGATCGTCGTTACAGCAAGTAGTCAGGCGGTCGATGTTAAAGAAGCACCAGCCAGTATTAGTGTGATTACCAGTGAAGATATAGAAAAACAACCGGTGGGTAGTCTTGGCGAGTTATTAAGTAAAGTACCTGGGGTTACTGGTGGAATTAGTCCTACCAAAGAAGGCTCTAAAATTAAACTACGCGGTTTACCTGACAATTACACACTGATTCTCGTGGATGGTAAACGTATCGGTTCTTCCCGTGATGTCAGTTATCGTCCAGATTTAGGACGTCAGGATTTAAACTGGATAACTCCAGATATGATTGAAAGAATTGAAGTTGTACGAGGACCAATGTCTTCATTGTATGGATCAGATGCAATGGGTGGTGTCATTAATATCATCACCAAAAAAATCCCAAGTGTTTGGGGTGGCAATGTCACACTAAATTATACTCAACCTACAACGTCTTCAGATTTAGGTACGACTTTACAAACAGGCGTGATGGCCGCTGGTCCATTGACGGATACACTGGGGTTACGACTAACCGCAGGAATGACTGAAAGAGAAGCAGATAAAAAATATAAAGCGGGTGATGGTACAACAGGTTCTAAAGATCAAAACTATAATGCAATGTTGCACTACCAACCAACAGACAAACAGTCATTCAGTTTTGAAGCAGGGCATAGCATTCAAAAGAATGAGAAAGGTTCGCAAATTAATCAAACTACGGGAGCTGAACAAACCACAAGTTGGGGTGCTGCAGAATTAGAACACAATACATTCAGCATTTCGCATCAGGGTGACTGGGCGATTGGTCAATCTAAATTAAGTGCCTATTACAATGATTATGATTCGAGTGTAGGTGAACTTACGACTAAATCAAACGAAATGATTGTTGAAGGTAGTTTAACCATGCCATTTGAAGCGGTGTTTAAGCAGGCTTTAACTGTTGGGGGGCAATGGAAACGACAAGAATTAACCAATTCAGATACCATAGGAACATTACCGGGTGGAAGTTGGGATGGTAAAAGCTACACGGATCCAAAAGTAGAAAATAAGAACTGGGCATTATTTTTTGAAGATAATATTTCACTGCTAGACAATTTGACTTTCACTGTCGGTAACCGTTTAGATCATGATGATAAATATGGAACTCATCATAGTCCACGTGGATATTTAGTTTATAGTCCAACTGACGACCTTGTTATTAAAGGCGGCGTAGCAAAAGGTTTCCGTGCACCTACAGTAAAAGAGTCTTCCCCAGGTGCTGCAACTCAATCAGGTGGAAATGGTTGTAATGGTCTGAGAGGTAAAACATGGTATGATAGCAAGAATAATCCACATGTTTATACAGGTGGTAGTTGTTTTATGACAGGTAATCCAAATCTTAAGCCTGAGGAAAGTACAAACTATGAGATTGGTGTGAACTATACGGGCTTTGGAACAGACTTGGGGTTGACATTCTTCCATACAGATTTTAAAAATAAAATTACTTATTTGCCATTAGGCTATGAAAACGGGACTTGGTTTACGCGTAATGAAAACATACAAAGCGCAGTAACACGTGGTATCGAGATGGTGGCAAATTTTCCAATTCTTGATAATTTAAAATGGAATAATAATGCCACCTATTTCTTAAAAGCAAAAAATGAAGACACAGGTGCAACCCTAATCAATACATCAAAATTAACAATAAACTCAGCATTGAATTGGCAAGCATCAGATCCACTGAATGTTGAATTGTCTGCACAATATTTAGGTAAGCAATATTTAAGTGATAAGACAGTAAAGCCGACAATGCAAAAACCACACACCATTGTAAATTTAGCCAGTAATTATAGCGTAAATGATAAATTAACGCTTCGTGGCGGTTTTACTAACTTATTAGATAAGAAGTTATCGAATGGTTCAGACGTTTATTTGGTTGAGCGTCAAAAAATATTTGTGGGTGCAACCTATAAGTTCTAGTCGACACATCGAATTGTGAAGCTGAGTACACTCTTTCTAGAAATGAATTAATAAAACCACCCACCGGTGGTTGTTAAAAAGGTGCTTAAAAGGGATGAATAAGTAGTCAAAATGCTATTGTATAAATTTAAATGATCAATTTAATAAGGCGATAACTTTTGTGAAAAAAAGTGACGTATCTTCTAAATACTGGCTGGGAAAAATCTCAATTGGCTATGGCATTGGGTATTTTGAAGGGAATGTTGGCGATAACGATTTACATCGACACCATGCACACCAATTAAGTTTTGCAAAAAATGCAGGAGAATGTATTCAGGTCAGTGGTGAGGAACAATGCATATTTAGCAGTGGAGTATATATTACAGCAAATACATTGCATCATTTAAAGTCAGGAACATATTGTTCAATTTATATTGATCAAACACATTTTCTTGCATCGGTTATCCATCAATACTTACAACCCATCTCCACAATGACCGTATTACCTGAAGATTTGGTGATTGTACTTCGTAAATATTTTATCCAGCAGCGTCATCACGACAAAGCTTTTCAAATGCTGTTAAATTACTGTGGAATTAATCATTTTAAACAACCCACGATACGAGAACAGCATCTTTCAAATTTTCTTAGTTCGAGTAAACAGCAAGACTTAACCCTTAAACAAATCGCTGAACAATTTAATCTCTCAGAAAGTCGTTTTAGTCACTGGTTTAGTGAAAGCTTTGGTATTTCTTATAGAAGTTATCGTAAATGGTTGAGGCTGTTAAAAACCTTTCAATCAATTGATTCTCAAACTAATTTAACTGAAATATCCCATCACTCTCATTTTTCTGATCAAGCTCACTTTAGTAGAACGTGCAAACAGATGTTTGGTATTCAGCCTTCACTGTTAAAATTCATTCCATCGATCGAACAGATTCCGATGTGGCAACCATCTGATCCTATACTTGAATAGTAATCTAGCTGTTTCATTCAATTCTTTTCTCTTTCTAATCTACATACTGAAATGACATTTTAAACGGAAAAGGAGTGATGAATTGAATACCTTGTTAAAGATGTCATTCAGGTATTTATTTTACCCAGTTTGGATGGCTTTGACTGTTTGGGTCATGTTTTTGATTCTATCGGGGCAGATTACATATTGGTCAAGTTCGATCTTATTTATTGTGCTGAGTGGTTTGATGATTGCTTTGGCTGAATATCATTCGCCCTATCAACCGAATTGGTTAGAGTCACATCAAGATGGATTGACCGATATTTTGCATGCCATTTTTAATTTAATTTTGATTGTTTCTGTATCTAAAATAATTGAAATATTGGACATATTTAGATTTTTCCCACGTCTCTGGCCAGAGCAATGGTCATGGTTTTGGCAACTTATGCTCGTGGCTTTGGTGATCGACTTTGGATTGTGGTTGATGCATCGTTTCAGTCATCGTTATAAGTTTCTATGGAAATTACATGCAATTCACCATCATTCTAGTCGGCTATACTGGTTGAATGCTGAAAAAAGGCATCCATTGAGTGCCTTAATACTTGCAGGACCAAGCCTTATGATTCTTGCAATCTTAGGTGCTCCAAGTATATTGATTGGCTGTTGGATGATGTACATGGCGGTACACTTATTTTTTCAACATGCCAATGTGGACTATCGAGTCGGCGCTTTAAAATATATTTTTGCTGTTGCTGAAGTACATCGTATTCATCACAAACATGGGCATGGTCGGAAAAATTTTGGTGAGGTGTTCATTTTCTGGGATATTATTTTTGGAAGCTTCTATTATGAAAAGCAAAAGATTAAACCAGACCAAGTAGGTGTACGTAGCCCAATTCCAAATGAATATTTGGCGCAATTAAAATGGCCATTTCAAAAGTAGTCAGACAGATGTCTAGTCTAGAGCAAATTAAACTCATTGTATTTCTGGTAGTCAAATTTAGTACTGACTAAAAGGACTGTTAATTTATAAGCATAAAGTGGTCATCACGACCACTTTATCGTTTTATTTTTAAAGCTCAAACACATTACTAGATTGAATTTATTTAAGCTTTGGATCAATCATAAATTTAAAAACAGAATTACCAACTGTAGCGAACACCTACATTAAAGTTTGTGGGTGCACCATAATAACTATTGGTTGTCGCCAAATGATATTTTTCATTGAATAGATTATTTACATTGAGATTAACCAACAAATTTTCATTGATTTTATAACGTGCCATCAAGTCAACGAGTGTATAACTGTCTTGAGTAAAGCGTGTGTTTACAGGGCGAGTCACATCCGAATAAATATCGCTTTGCCAACGTAGACTGCCACCTACTGTCAGTGCTTTATCGAAATAAGGCAGGGTGTAAGTGGTAAATATTTTTGCTGTATTGTTGGGGATATTGGTGTTTAAACTTTTTCCTTGACTGTTTTTTGATAAATTTCGGGTAAAACTTCCTGAAATTTGCCATAACTCTGTCAGTTTTCCAGTTGCTTCCAGTTCAAAACCACGGCTTTTAGTTCCTGATTCTGCTGTATATCTTCTAGAGCCATCTGCTGCTAAATGAGAGCCATCAGGTTGATCTGGAACAGCTACTGCAAAATTATCTTCTTTGGTTTGATAAATCGCAGCTCCTACATTTAATTGATTGTCGAAAAACTCACCTTTGATCCCAAGTTCTGTGCTATTCCCAACGAGTGGGTCTAAATATTCATCATTAAAGGTCTTTTTATCTTGCGGTGAAAAAATATTGGTATAACTTGTATAAGTGGTCCATTGCTCAGTCAAATCATAAGTCAGTCCAATATAAGGAATTACTTCGCCAGTTTCTTGATGAGGTGTTGTTTTGGTAGTGTTTGTGGCATTGTCATGATTTTTGGTCACACGTTTCCAATCTTCAACACGTGTCCCCAAGATAATCGCAGCTTTGTCTGAAGGCTTTAATCGAACAGCACCAAATATAGAGCGGCTACTGTCTTCAGTTTTGTACCAGCCATCAATCATAGTCTCTGGGCGAGTTGGATTATGCCCATCCCAAGTGAAAATATTATCTAAATCGCCAATCCATGTCATATCATTGTTCCATCCAGAATAGGTGGGACGTTGACTATCACTTTTTGTATAGGTTGTCCCTACGACGACATCATGAGTTTGGTTAAACAGATTAAAGGAACCATTTAAGGTTAAATTAAATAGATTCTGTGTGGGTTCATAATCCCAACGTGTGGCATAAATTAATGCGCCAGCACCTGTTTGTTTATCAATTCCTGAACTATATGCATAGCCGACTACCTCATCAGAAGAGGTTTCAGTTCGAGAAATCGTTCCCTTGAGTTTCCAATTATCATTAAATTTATGTTCAATATCTGCAAAATAACCTGTTGTTGAACGGTCTGAATAGGTCCAGTCAGCTGCCGCTGAATCAGAACGTGACCAATTGATCAGTGATCCATCTTTATAGTATGAAGGTAAGCCTCCACGTGCGATGCCTGTAATATCAATTTGTTGGTGGCTGATACCGAAACTTGCTTTGGTTCGATCAGTCAAATCAGCTTCAAGTACACCATAAGCAACTTTACGTTCTTCAGCATAACGATCGATATAAGAGCCACCATCTTGATAAGCCAATACGGCACGACCACGAAGACTTTCAGATTGGTTTAATGGTGATGAAACATCAATATCGGTACGATATGTGTCCCATGAGCCAGCACTTGCACTCACTGAAGCTTTAAAATTCTGTAATGGTTTTTTCCTAACCATGTTGATACTGGCACTTGCTGAACCGGCACCAGTCATTAAACCATTAGCACCACGTACAATTTCAATACGGTCAAAAAGCGCAGTATCTTGGCTTTGAAAGATACTTGAATAAGAGTTTAGGAGTTTTACACCATCCAATAAGTAATTGTCTACGCTTTGACCACGCGCATAAATTGGTGTGTTATCGGAGCCGATATTTCCGCCTTGATTGATGGTTAAACCCGCAGCTTGAGTGACCACATCTGTTAACTGGGTGAGATTTTGATCTTCCATTTGCTGGCGAGTAATCACACTCACCAGTTGCGGTGTTTCTTTTAAGCTGAGGGCTAATCCAGTGGATGCAGTGGTTGCTTTCGCCGTATAAAGACCTGTTTCTTCTGTTGTTAATGTATCACTGTTGGCAGCAGTGACCGTAATGGTAGGGAGTTGTTCGGAATTTTGTTGCAGGTTCTCAGTATTATCTGATGCTGCAAATAATGATCCATTGACTAAAATAGATCCACCCCAAAGTACAGTTCGAATAGCCACAGTCAGAGCATGCTTAGCTTGATGTTCCTTCATAAGATTCTCATACGAGTTATATTTATCTATTAGTCGTTTAATGTGAAAAAAAAGCTCAAATTTTTCTAACTTTTTTACTTTTAGACAATTTGGAAATAAAAATATTAAAAAAGAAATGTTTGTTATTTTATATAAATCAGTAATTTGAGTTTGAATTTTTAAAGCCTTTATATAATCAGGAAAATTTAAATCTGATCACGATATATCTAGTTCAAGGTATTGTTATAGGTTTTAGAACAAGCGCTGAATGCCTGCTTCATATCTCTTTTGACTGTGGCTTGTGAAATATTGAGTTGCTGACCAATGGTGCGATAAGTCATTCCTTCTAACTGAGACAATAAAAAAACCTGAGCAACTCGATTGGGAAGGTTTTCAAGGGTTTGTTGGACCTGATTCAAAGTTTCGCGCATGCAGATTTGATGTTCAGTCGAAGGATAATCATCTTGAGTGATTGAGGGGAGTGTCTCTAAATAACCTCGTTCAATTTGCTGATGTCGCCAATGATCAATGATGACATGTTTGGCTATGCCCAATAGCCATGCTTTGGGTTCTTTGATTTCTTCAAAACGATAGTTGCTTTTTAATGCACGATAAAAAACTTCTTGACTCAAGTCTTCTGAAGAGTGGTGATTATGGAGCTTATGCTTAAACCATAAAACCAAGCTACTTTGATAGTCTTGATAAATATGGTTGAACCATTGCTGTTTTTCTACGTTCAAATTCATTGAAGTTGCCTGTTGAATCAGCGAACAGAACAAAGTTTTGCTGTGTAGATACAAGTATTGAAAATAATGATAGTGATAATGATTATTAAATGCAATAATAAACATTACAAAAAGCAACATGTAGTATTGAACTGATTTAAATCAAGTTTCATCAAGCGAATGGATGAAATGAGCACTGATTTTTAGTGAATTGTCACTTTATTTGGTTTGATCTTTGTAAATATCGCGAATTCTGCGACTGTCTGAATAAGAGTTTTTATGAGTAATCCATTAGTCAATATAAGCCCCAAAAAGAGTTCACTTCAGCAGAAGTTTAAATATTTAATTGGATTAATCATTCTCATTGGCTTGGCGCTAGCAGGTTTTTATTGGAAAAAATCGACGTCTAAACCTGTAGAGGAATACAGTCAGTGGAGTAAACCTGTTCCTGTAAGAACAGTATCCGTACAGCAGCAAAATTTACAACTTGAGATCAAAGCTATAGGAACGGTAATTCCTGCACATACAGTCAATGTTCAAAGTCAAGTTTCTGGTGTGCTACAACAAATTTATTTTAAAGAAGGTCAATGGGTTAAAAAAGGCGAGCTACTTGCACAATTAGATCCTGCACCGTTTCAAGTTGCATTGGCACAGGCGCAGGGCATCCAGCAGCAAAATTTGGCACAACTGCAAAATGCAGAAACAGAGTTAAAACGTTATCAATTACTGTTTAAGCAAGACTCGATTGCCAAACAGCAAGTCGAACAACAACAAGCGTTGGTGAATCAGCTTAAAGGGCAAATACAATCGAACAAAGCCCAAGTTGATGCGGCCAAATTACAGCTATCGTATACACGAATTTATTCACCGATTGCAGGGCGAGTAGGCTTTAGACAAAAAGATGCCGGTAATTTGATTCAGGCCAATGAAACAACAGGCTTGGTCACAATTACTCAAGTCCATCCTATTTATGTGCAATTTGCAGTTGCCGAAAATTATTTGATGGGGCTACGTGATACTTTGAAAAAAGGACAGCAAATTGAAGTGAGTGCATGGGACAAAAGCGAGCAAAATAAGTTAGCGATGGGACATGTGCAATCACTGGATAATCAGATTGATGTCAGTACCGGAACATTAAAGCTAAAAGCAGTATTTAACAATCAAGACGATGCTTTATTTCCTAATCAATTTGTCAATGTTCGCTTGAATACACAGACGATTCAGAATGCCATCACAATTCCAAATGATGCTGTGCAACATGGCGCCAAAGGAACCTATGTTTATATTGTTAATCCACAACATAAAGCTGAAATTCGCATGTTAAAACTGGGCATGACTTCAAACGGTCAAATTGAAGTGATAGAGGGTTTAACAGCAAAAGAGCAGGTGGTTTTAGAAGGGATTGATCGACTATCAGAAGGAAAAGAGGTTCAAATCGTTTCAGATCAGCACCAACAAACTTCAAACGTGGACGCAACTCAGAGATAAATCATGAATATTTCACGATTCTTTATTTTACGTCCAGTCGCTACGACGCTGTTAATGCTTGCCTTGTTATTCAGTGGTTTCTTAGTTTGGCGTTTGCTTCCAGTATCTGCTTTGCCACAAGTCGATTATCCGATTATTCAGGTATATACCTTTCAACCCGGTGCAAATCCAGATACGGTGCAAAGAACCATTATCGCTCCACTTGAACGTGAAATGGGGAAAATTGCAGGGTTGAAACAGATGTCGTCCAGTAGTTCTGTTGGTGCGTCGGTAATTACTTTACAGTTCGAACTCAGTGCGGAATTGGGTGTAGTTGAACAAGAAGTGCAGTCCGCACTCAGTACAGCCAGCAATAAGTTACCCGATGATCTGCCCACACCACCTGTGTATCGCAAGGTTAATCCTGCCGATGTTCCAGTGATTACTTTGGCCATTAGTTCTGATACTTTGCCTTTAACTACAGTCTATGACATGGTTGATACACGTGTTGCTCAGAAACTTTCACAACTGACTGGTGTGGGCATGGTCAGTCTTGCAGGTGGGCAAAGACCTGCAATACGGGTACAAATGAATCCAGCCGCGCTTGCTTCTTACAAAATGAGTGCAGAGCAAGTACGAACAGCGATTCAGTCAGCCAATGCCAATCAACCGAAAGGCAGTTTTGATGGTCCTTTTCGAACCACAATGTTGGATGCCAATGACCAGATTCGCTCAATTCACGATTATGAAAATTTAATTTTGCGATGGAATAACGGCGCACCGATACGTTTAAAAGATGTGGCAAAAATTATAGAAGGCAGTGAAGATCGTTATATGGCAGCTTGGGCAGACAGCCAGTCAGCGATTTTGGTGAATATTCAACGCCAACCGAATGCCAATGTGATTCAGGTTGCTGATCAAATTAAGCAGGTATTGCCTGAATTACAAAAGAATTTACCAGAAAACGTTAAAATTCGGGTTTTAACAGATCGTACGGAAAGTATTCGAAGCTCAATTCGAGATGTACAAAAAGAATTGGTTTTTGCTGTTTGTCTTGTGGTCATGGTGACCTTTCTGTTTTTAAAGAATTTATCTGCAACCATCATTCCAAGTATTGCTGTACCGCTTTCAATTATTGGTACTTTTGTGGTGATGTATTTTCTAGGTTTCTCTGTTAATAATCTGACCTTAATGGCACTGACGATTGCGACTGGTTTTGTGGTCGATGATGCGATTGTGATGCTGGAAAATATTGCACGGCACCGAGAGTCAGGTGAAAATTTATTACAAGCGGCATTGAAAGGTGCTCGAGAAATTGGCTTTACCCTTATATCTTTGACAGTTTCATTGATCGCAGTACTGATTCCATTACTGTTTATGGGCGACGTCGTTGGGCGCTTATTCCATGAATTCGCAGTCACTTTGGCAGCAGCAATCGCAATTTCTTTGGTGGTGTCTTTAACATTGACACCGATGATGTGCGCCTATTTACTCAAAAATACTCAGCATGCAACTTCAAAAAAGTCTTGGAGCTTAGATCAAGTTATTGATTATTATGCTAAAGGATTGACGTGGGTTTTTCGCCATCAAACCCTGACCTTAGTCGTAATGTTGAGTACAGTATTGCTGGCAGGATTCTTATATTGGGCGATTCCCAAAGGATTTTTCCCAGTGCAGGACAGTGGGGTGATTCAAGTCGTAACTGAAGCACCAGATGATATTTCATTCCAAGCCATGAGTGAACGTCAGCAAAAACTTGCCAGTCAAATTCTCAAAGATCCTGCGGTTGAAAGTTTATCTTCATTTATTGGGGTAGATGCCAATAATCCGAAACTGAGTAATGGGCGTATTTTAATTAACCTAAAGTCACATGCTGAGCGTGATGATGCTGATCTGGTGATGTCCCGTTTGCGTAAACAAATGAGTCAAGTGCAAGGTATTTATGGATGGATGCAACCTGTACAGGAGTTGAGTATTGAAGACAAAATTAGTCGGACTCAATATCAACTCAGCTTAAGTGCAACACAAGCTTCAGACTTAGAAAAATGGACGCCTCTATTGGTAGATGCATTGGCACAACGTTCTGAATTTGCAGATGTCACCAGTGAGGGGAGCGGACAAGGTTTACAGGCATTTATTGAGGTCAATCGAGATGCTGCATCTCGTTTAGGTTTAAGCATTGAAGATATTAGTTTGGCCTTACAGAATTTATTTGCCCAACGTCAGATTGCGACACTGTATACCCAATCAAATCAGTATCGTATTGTCTTGGAGCTCAATCCTGATTTGATACAAGGTTTGGATCATTTAGGGCAAACTTATATTCATAATGGTAATGGTGAACCCATATTACTCAGTACTGTTGCTACGATTGTTCAAAAAAGAGTGCCGACTATTTTACAACAACAAGCACAATTTCCTGCCAATGGTGTGTCTTTTAATCTTGCTTCAGGTGTGGCATTGGGAGATGCAATTAAAACCATTCATGAAGTGGAACGACAGCTCAATTTGCCTATCGATGTGAAGTTGAAATTACAAGGTGCGGCGGCAGCATTTGAAAATGCCCAACAACATACATTTTGGCTGGTCATCGCCGCGATTGTCACGATGTATATTGTTTTGGGGATTTTATATGAAAGTTTTATTCATCCCATTACCATTCTTTCAACATTACCCTCTGCTGCAATCGGTGCTTTAGTGGCCTTGTTTTTGGTACAACGACCGTTGGATATGATTGCATTGATCGGAATCATCCTATTAATTGGTCTGGTCAAGAAAAACGGTATCATGATGGTCGATTTTGCTTTGGCTGCGCAAAGGAATGATGGTTTGACACCGCAGCAGGCGATTTATCAAGCAGCACTAATGCGCTTTCGTCCGATTTTAATGACCACACTTGCAGCATTGGTCGGAGCGATTCCACTCATGTTGGCTTCGGGCGCTGGTGCAGAATTACGCCAACCACTCGGCATCGTGATGGTCGGTGGTTTGATTGTCAGTCAGTTACTTACCTTATTTACAACACCCGTGGTTTATTTATTCTTTGATCGATTGCAACAATCTTTTTCGAACTCTAATTCATCAACAATAACGGCAAATGAAGTAGGGAGGGAGTCTTGAAGGTGCTCTCAAACTTTATTCATCGACCCGTTGCCAGCATATTGTTGGGTATAGCAATTGTATTGTTGGGCATATTGGCTTATTTTCGCTTGCCAGTGGCAGCTCTACCGCAAGCTGATATCCCCACAATTGTTGTACGAGCCAGTTTACCTGGAGCAAGTCCAGAAAGTATGTCTGCGACAGTGGCAACCCCTTTGGAACGAGCCATGATGGGGGTGTCAGGGGTTAAAGCCATTAACTCTTCAAGTAGTCAAGGTTCAAGTCAAGTGGTTTTGCATTTTGCTTTGGATACGGACATTAATGAAGCTGCTCGAGAAGTACAAGCAGCGATTAATGCGGCAATGTCACAGCTTCCTTCTGGTATGCCTAGCCCACCTGAATATTTTAAAATTAATCCAAGTCAAAGCCCGATTCTTTATTTGGCATTGAGTTCAAAGCATTTATCTGCTGGAAAACTCTATGAGATTGCTGCGAATCAATTACAACCGAATCTTGCTCAAGTCAGTGGTGTTGGTGAAGTTGCCATTGATGGTGCTTCCATGCCTGCGGTGAGAGTGACACTTAACCCGAATGCTTTGATTGCTCAAGGGATCTCTTTGGAGCAAGTTCGTGAAGCGATTGTTCAGGCAAATCGAACACAGGCATTGGGTGTCATAGAGACTGAAAAATTACGATGGCAGGTCGCACTTTCAAATGACTTAAAAACTGCACAAGACTTTGCTGATTTGGTGGTTTATCGAAATGCGCAGACATTGGTTCATTTAAAAGACGTTGCAGAGGTACAAGACTCCGTTGAAAATCGTTATGTCAGTGGTTTTCATAATGGTCAACCTGCTGTGATTATTAAAATCAGCCGTCAACCCAATGCCAATACTGTTGCGACCATTGAAAAAATAAAAGAAAAGATACCTGAATTAAATGCCTTAATTGCTGCGGACGCTCAACTCATCACCGTGATGGATGGATCAGAGATTATTCGAGCCAGTCTTGATGAAGCACGTGATACTTTATTATTTTCCATGTTTTTGGTGATCGTCGTCGTCGCATTGATGTTGGGACGTTTACAAAGTGCAATTGTGCCCAGTATTGCCTTGGTCGTGACTTTGATTGGCGCATGTAGCTTGATTTATCTCGCAGGTTTTTCACTGAATAATTTGTCGATCATGGCTGTGATTGTGGCAATCGGATTGGTTGTGGACGATGCCATTGTCGTCTTAGAAAATATTGAGCGCCATATTGAACAAGGTGAACAGCCTGTTCAAGCCGCAATCAAAGGTATCAGTGAAGTTGGTGCGACTTTGGTGGCAATGAATTTAGCTTTGGTGGTGATTTTTATTTCCGTACTATTTATGGGCGGTGTAATTGAACGATTGTTTAGAGAGTTCTCTTTAACTTTAGTGTTTATTGTCATTTTATCTGTATTGGTGTCATTGGTTCTGACCCCCAGTTTGTCTGCACGGACACTTAAACCCCTTAAAAGTTATCAGCATCAAGCTTTGTACCAGTTTAGCCATCGTACAACACAATATTTAACTCAGCTCTATTTGCGCTCCCTGAAATGGATGATTGGACATGCCTATATTGCAATTCTATTGTGGATTGGGGCAATTGGGGCATCCGCATATCTTTACCAAAATTTATCGAAACGGGTGCTACCTGAGCAAGATACAGGTCGTGTAGATGCCTTTATACGTGGTGATGATGGGTTCTCTTTTCAGATTATGCAGCCGAAAATTGCCAGTTTCAGTCAAAGTGTTTTAAAAGACCCAGCCGTAAAAGATGTCATTGGGACTTCAGGTGGAGCAGGAGGGACCACGAACTCTTTTCTCATGGTGAGTTTAAAACCTAAAGCCGAGCGTGGTGGAAAATCTTCACATGAAATTGTTGAGCGACTTAAGCAAAATGCACCTTGGCAAGCTGGGGCAATTTTCTCGGCACGTGTTAAGCAAGAGTTAGAACTAGATGATCCATTTTCAAGTGGGAGTGGTCAAGATTATATGTTGCTTCTGCAATCTGACAATGTTGCCTTGTTACGCCAATGGGTGCCCAAAGTTGCGCAGGCCATGCAGAAACTTCCAGAACTTGAGGAAGTTGAAAGCATGGGAGATGAAGGTGCTCAGCATGTCACATTAGATATAGATCGTGAAGCTGCTCGTCGTTTGGGTGTAGAGATTGAAAATATATCGAGTGTATTGAATAACTCATTTTCACAACGTCAGATTTCAACCATTTATGATCAAAATCAACAATTTCATGTGGTGATGGAAGTCGATAAGCATTTTACTGAGCATCCAGAAGCTTTGGCGAATGTTCGTATACCAAATCAACAGGGTGCATCTGTACCATTGAGTAATTTTGCCAAATGGTCCTATGGGATTAGTAATGATCGAGTATATCGCCGTAATCAGTTTGCAGCGATGGGAATCGGTTATGTGGTGAAACAAGGTTACAGTTATGAACAGGCCGATGCTGCGATACGATCTGTTTTGCCTGAAGTGATGTTACCCAATGAAATATTTATGACCACGGATAAAGATGTGGAAGCAGAAAGTTTACAAGGTGGCTTAAGCGCAGCATGGTTAATTTTGGTGGTGATACTACTGATTTATATTCTATTGGGAATTACTTATGAGAGTGTGGTTCATCCCTTAACTATTTTATCTACTATCCCTGCTGTGGCATTGGGAGCGCTATTTACCCTATGGTTATTTGACTTCCAATTTACCCTCATTGCACTTTTAGGTATGTTTTTGTTGATTGGCATCGTGGTGAAAAATGCCATCCTTTTAATTGATTTTACTTTGCTTGAACGGCGTCAAGGTAAGTCCGCATACCAAGCCGTGTTGTCTGCTGCAAGCTTGCGTTTTCGTCCGATTTTAATGACCAATAGCGCAGCACTACTTGGCACGATTCCATTGGCACTTAGCTGGGCTGAAGGGGCTGAGTTACGCCAACCTTTAGGTGTTGTCATTGTGGGTGGATTAGCACTGGGTCAATTATTCACCTTATATAGCACACCTGTCTTATATTTAGCTTTGGAAAAATGCGCAGAATTTTGCGCAAGATTGAAGCGCAGCCATATCGTTCAGTCTGGTCAATAGGAACTATAACATGCAAAATTTAATCAAAAAAAATGTGATCAGTCTAAGTTGTATGTTGTTCCTGACAGCATGTCAATCAACCAAAGTTTGGCATCCACCGCAATATCAAGTGCCAATTATTCAAGCAGATCAGAACTATAAATATTCAACTTTAAACTGGAAACAAACCAAAAATTTAAAAATACACTCAAATGCATGGTGGGAGATTTATCACGATTCAACCTTGAATCAATTGATGCAACAACTCAATCTCGAAAATTTGGATTTAAAACAGGCTGAAGCACGATATGTACAAGCGGCCGCATTACTCAACCAACAGTATGCGCAACGTTCAGCAAAGTTAATTGTAGACGGTGGAGTAAATCGTCAAGCAACCAAGCAAAGCTCAGCAAAAAATCAATGGTCTACGGGTATTCAAGCCAGTTGGATCCCAGATTTGTGGGGCAGAGTTGCAAAAGCGATTGAAGGGCAAAATGCAAATCTAGCCGCTTCTCAAGCAGACTTAGATGCTGTAAGACTCAATCAGCAATTATTAGCAACAGAGGCTTATTGGAATATACGGATATTGGATGCGCAGTTAGCGGTATTACAGCAAACCCAAAAAAGTTATTCACGATCTGTCGAGATTCTCAATAACCAATATCTTGCTGGAATGATCGCACGTGCAGATGTGATTCAAGCAGAAACACAGCGCAAACAAGTTGAAATTCAGCAGATTGAAATACAACGTGATCGTGATTTACAAGAAAATATTTTGGGCGTACTACAGGGCAAAACGGTTTCACAATTTCAGTTGGCTCGGCAGCAACAAACCTTTCAAATACCTGTTTTACCCACACAAATTCCTAGCCGTTTATTAATTCAGCGTCCAGATGTTCGACGTGCTGAACGAGAACTTGCAGCCACACATGCAGAACTTGGATTAGCGCAAACGGCTTGGCTACCTGATCTTAGTATCGGTATAAATGGCTCAGTCAATGCTCAAACTTTGAGTCAATTATTCCAAGCGCCACAATACTTATGGTCAACAGGTTTGCAAGCGACATCAATGATTTTTGATGGAGGTAAACGTAAAGCTGAAATTGAGCTTGCACAAGCACGTTATGCTGAAAAAACGGCAAATTATAAACACATTGTTTTAAGAGGATGGAAGGAAGTTGAAGATGCACTTCTACAATCTGCCAGTTTTAGGCAACAACAAAATGAACAAGGTCGTTTATTTGAATTAGCAAGAGAAAATGAACAAGTGGTCACTCGCCGTTATCAAGCAGGTATGGTGAGTTATTTAGAAGTGGTTACGGCACAAAATTTGCGCTTACAAGCAGAACAAGCAACTTTGGAATTAAAACAACGACAGTTAAACAATACAGCACAATTGATTGCAGCATCAGGCGGACAGATTAATTAAAAGCATTCATCAATGTTGATTATTGAATAATGCTTTGTGGTTTTTTTCTCGTATTGAGTCTTTTAGATTTTGCTATGCCGTGTATCATCAATGAAGATGTACACCTCCTTGATAGACGATGTGTAGGTTAATTTAAGCAAGTCTCAAACTTACCGCCCTAAACCGAATTTTGCTTTAATTGTTGTCATTTTAGGGTGTTTGGTCCATAAAAATGCACTGTTCAAGTGCGATATTTTAATAAATGTATCTTGATTCATTTTTTTAGATAAAAGTGTTATACAAGTCACAAAATATATGTATAATCGCCGAAATTTATCACTTGACATGATTTAAAAATGGTAAAGCTCATAACTTTGACAGTCTTCGCTGGGATTTTATTTCTTGGTTATTTTACCTATGTGGATACGCAACAGAAAAAACAGCAAGAAATGCTGAATATCATTAAAGAAGCAAATTTAACCATTAAAAATGTTGAAGCGAACCCAAATAATCAGCGTATTTTAAAGGGCAATCATTCATCCATATAATCTCAAGAGTGGCTATGCTGATGTTCAAAAATTATCAGATCCGATGAAATGAACGGGGGAGGACGTTCAGTTTGATAAAATTATATAAACAGTATGATATAATTTGCGAAATATAACCGATCAAGTCCGTTTATACATTCTAGAATATTAAAGCTGCGCATTCGCAGCTTTTTTAATTCAAGTTTTTTATCGGAAATGTCATTTTGGTATGTTTATTGAATGCTTAACTACGGCTAAATTGATGCCATGTATCATTTACTCAATCAACTCGATTTTATCAACGAATAGCTCAAACTTAACAGGGGCTCAACAATGACGAATCCAAATCCTTCAGCGGGTTTGCTCGAACGCTTATTTAAATTAAGTGAAAACAAAACAACGTTTAGAACCGAAATACTTGCAGGTTTAACAACGTTTTTAACGATGTGTTATATCATCATTGTTAATCCATTGATTCTATCTGAGACAGGTATGGATCATGGTGCAGTATTTGTCGCAACATGTTTGGCAGCTGCAATTGGTTGTTTGGTTATGGGGGTGGTAGCGAACTATCCAATTGCGCTTGCACCAGGTATGGGGTTGAATGCGTATTTTACTTATTCAGTCTGCTTGGGAATGGGGGTTGAGTGGCAAACAGCATTGGCTGCTGTATTTGTTTCTGGATTGGTATTCATTGCAATTAGTATGTTTAAGATCCGAGAAGCCATTGTAAATGCCATTCCAATGTCATTGAAGTTTGCAATAGGGGGAGGAATTGGTTTATTCCTTGCGCTGGTTGCATTGAAAAACTCAGGCATTATTGTTGCGAATCAAGCAACGCTGGTTGGTTTAGGTGATTTAAAACAACCGACTGTTTTATTGACTTTGTTAGGCTTTTTCCTCACAGTCATTATGCATCACTATAAAGTTCGTGGTGCAATTATTATCAGCATTTTAGCAGTAACAGGAATTGCAACAGCGCTCGGCTTAAACGAGTTTAAGGGTGTTGTGGGTACAATTCCTTCAATTGCACCAACGTTCATGCAAATGAATTTTGAAAATTTATTTTCAGCAAGTTTGGTAGGCGTTATCTTTGTATTCTTCTTGGTTGATCTTTTTGACTCAACAGGCACATTGGTTGGTGTTTCACATCGTGCAGGTTTGTTAAAAGATGGTAAATTGCCACGTTTGAAAAAAGCATTGTTTGCAGACTCTACTGCAATTGTTGCAGGTGCTGCCTTAGGAACATCTTCAACGACACCTTATATTGAATCATCCGCAGGTGTTGCTGCTGGTGGTCGTACAGGTTTAACTGCTGTTGTTGTGGGTTTATTATTCCTTGCATGTTTATTCCTAGCACCGCTTGCACAATCTGTTCCTGGTTTTGCAACAGCACCAGCATTATTATTTGTTGGTGTATTGATGATCCAAGGGATCACCAACATTGAATGGGATGACATTACCGAAGCTGTTCCTGCATTTTTGACCATCGTATTTATGCCGTTTGCCTACTCAATTGCAGATGGTATTGCAATGGGATTCATTAGCTATGCTTTGGTTAAACTGTTTACAGGTAAAGCTAAAACTGTACCTTATATGGTGTGGATCATTGCTGTGCTTTGGGTGATTAAATTCGTTGCATTTGGTGGCTAATATCCAGAAATGCATAGAGGGTGTAAACTCATGTTTGCGCCCTTTTTTATTTAATGTGTAGATATAAATCCAAGAGATTTGGATGTTTTGATTTAATTTAAGAAATTTGAGGATATATCGTGAATAGGTTAGAACTCATCCGTGCTTTGCCAAAGGCGGAACTCCATGTACATATTGAAGGCACGTTCGAGCCAGAACTCATGTTTGCGATTGCACAGCGTAATCAGATTGATATTCCTTATAAATCTGTAGAGGAAGTGAAACAGGCATATAACTTCCATAATCTTCAATCATTTCTTGATATTTATTATGCAGGCGCGAATGTATTGGTTAAGGAACAGGATTTCTATGATTTGGCTTGGGCGTATTTTGAGAAATGCGCAGAAGATCATGTGGTACATACCGAAATGTTCTTTGATCCACAAACACATACATACCGTGGTGTAGCATTTGCAACCGTGATCAACGGTTTACAACGTGCGTGTGATGATGCAAAAGCTAAGCTTGGGATTAGTTCACATTTGATTATGTGTTTCTTGCGTCATCTAAGTGAAGAAGCTGCTTTTGATACCTTGGAACAGGCACTGCCATATAAAGATCAAATCATTGGTGTTGGTTTAGATTCAAGTGAAGTAGGGCATCCACCTGCTAAATTCGAACGTGTTTTTGCTAAAGCACGTGAAGCTGGATTTTTGGTTGTTGCACATGCTGGAGAAGAAGGTCCAGCTGAATATGTATGGGAAGCTTTAGATCTCCTCAAAGTCAATCGTATAGATCATGGGGTTCGTTCAGAGGAAGATCCTGTACTTATGCAACGTTTAATTGCTGAAAAAATGCCTTTAACGGTTTGCCCACTCAGTAATCTTAAACTATGTGTTGTCAATGATATGGCGCAGCATAATATCCAGCGCTTATTAGAGCAGGGTGTTCATGTGACTGTAAATTCAGATGATCCATCTTATTTTGGTGGATATATGAATGATAACTTTATATCAATTGCAGAAGCTTTGGATTTATCGACACAAGAATTAAAACAATTGGCAAAAAACTCATTTGATGCTGCTTTTATTTCTGCTGAAGAAAAGCAAAATTGGAATCATCAAATAGATGCATTAAGCTAAGTCAAGGTATATCCTAGCCATATTAAAAACAGTGTGTGAGCACTGTTTTTTTTCATGAGGAAAATGATTTGAAACTTTTAACTGCATTGATGTTGATTTTACCCATCACGGTTGCTTGTGCGGATTCCAATAAAAGCATGACGCAAAAAATGTTTAAGCCTTTGATAGAATTGCAATGTGCCAATGAATTAAAATCTTCAAAAATTTGGCAAGCTTCGGCTTTTCTATGGTCGAGCACTCAGCAAAACCAAGCGCAGGAGAAAATCTGTGCTTGCGTCAGTGATAATGCTTTAAATGATATTCCTGCTACAGAATTGCTTAAGGCGACCGTGAGCGAGTCGGCTAAAGACAGTTTGGTTCAAAAGGCAGTTATGAACAGCTTGAAAGGTTGTGCAAAAGAAGCTTTAAATTATAGATGATATAGTCAATCTGTTGAAAAATTCATACAGTAGAATATCATTTCTGTTGATCAATAAAATTAAAGCGATCAATATATTGTTTGATGATATAAAGCTTGCACT
>NZ_AMFQ01000045.1:0-566 GCF_000335555.1 Acinetobacter sp. WC-743
TGTATGACTCCCAGATCATCAAGTCACCATCCCAACCAAATAAAGTTAGACTATCCTCAGTGGTATTTTTCTTAAATAATCGACGTCCAAATACATCATAGCCATAGCTTGTAATTTGACCATTGTGATCGCTTTGAATCAGACGATTAAGGTTATCCCAAGTCAGTTTTAAGGTCTGACCTGATTGACTGGTTTCAATCACATTACCTTGCGCATCATATTTGTAATGCTTACCTTGATATTGGCTGATCAGATTATTTTTAACTTGCGATGTTTGTGTCGCAATCGGGTCGATCAAGTTCCCCGCAGGATCAAAACTAAAGCTTTCAGAACTATACGGGTTTTGCGCTTTAATTAAGCGCCCAATTGGGTCGTATTGATAGCTTAATTTACCTAATCGGCTGTCATCTACCTGAGTTAATAGGTAGTTGTTATCATAGTGATAATGTCGTTCTGCTTGATGTTTTGCTTGTTGTAATTGATCGAGTGTTTCTTGTTCATGTCGAATGATTTGTGAACTGAGTAAGCCCACATCATTATAGTTTTTGTTTTGTACCAAGCCATTG
>NZ_AMFQ01000046.1:0-115881 GCF_000335555.1 Acinetobacter sp. WC-743
CAGTAGAATATCATTTCTCTTGATCAATAAAATTAAAGCGATCAATATATTGTTTGATGATATAAAGCTTGCACTGCCACGCTTTAGCTCTAAAGTTTAAATTGTTTTGCGTAGGCGATACTTTACTTTTCAGAGATGAAAAGTAACAAAAATCTTCCGTTGAGCGAGGGGTACATCCTAATACCCCCGCTCAACATGGCGACATCCATGTCGCCTCGTGATAGCAAAACTGTTTATGATTCAAAAGTACAAAATAAATGAATCATCCAAATTACTTGTATGAATAATCAGGCGGTTTGACTATAGTAAATTACCTGATGAATCGTATAAGTGCTTTGATATCAATCATTGATATCCAATAAATTTTATATCTTTTAAACAAATTTTTAGAAGATTTTGGTGACTCTTTATTTTGCATTTTAATCATAAATTACTTTTCTATCGTCAGGTGGTATTGATGTCAGCTTGTTGAGCAGGAGTATATGAGCAATAACAACGCACCCCTTTGTTTACAGCACAAGAATGCGTTAAGCAAAGTGAAGCATCCTCTACGCAGATCTAATTATACTTTAGCTATAAAGCGTAACAATTAAAGCTTTAAATCATATCTTTTTTGCAACAGATCGATATTATTGCATCCTAATCTGCAAAATCATTACGCTGAATATATCGACTTGGGCTCATTCCCAAAACGCGATGAAACATGGTGCTAAATGCAGCAGGATTTTTAAAACCAAAATCATAAGCAATCTGTTGAATTGAATGCTGTCGAATCAGCCTTTCTAAGCTTAACAATACACACGCATGTTGTCGCCATTTAGAAAAGGACATCCCCGTTTCAGTTTTGAATAGTCGACTAAAATGACGTTCACTGACACAAAGTTGTGCAGCAAAGTCTTCAGGAGAAAAGTGGATATTCGGGCGCTGAATAAATGCTCTACAAATCTTCAGCATCGCTGGGTTTTCAGGTAAGGCTAAATGTAAATCGATCACCTCAGACAATTCAAGCTCACTTAAAATCAAATCAAAAATCAATTCATCACGTTTGCAGAAAGGTGGATTAAGTTGGGGCGCTTTTAAAAGTAGCTGTCTCAGTAGAGGAGAAATTGCCAAGACTTCACATTGTGTTGAAGGACGAGGTAAATATTCAGGACGTATATAGATACTACATGTTTTCACATTAAACAAAGTCAGCTGATGTGGAACTTCTGGGGGAATCCATACTGCTCTTTCAGGCGGAATAATCCAATTGCCTTGAGGTGTTTCAACATGCATCACACCTTCTGCGCCATACAGCAGTTGGGCACGTTGATGACTATGTTGTGCAAGTCTATAAAATTCAGCATATTGGGTTTCAATGGCAATGATTTTATGCTCTAGATGCTCAATGCTATGAATAGAAATTTGCTTCATACATATGTCTGAATTAAGTAATTGAAAGCTGAATATAACAAACTTGTCTATTTTATAAAGCTCTAAAATCTGAATTATTTTTTAAGATTCTGATTATGGAACTCTATTTTATTCTACTGGGTGCAGGCATTCTAAGCGGTATACTTACCATTTTATTTGGTTTTGCAGGCGGTTTCGTCGTCGTTCCATTGGTCTATTCCACCATTCGCCTGCATGAAGTATCTGATTCATTGGCGTATACGATGGCGTTCAAGAGTGCTGTTGCAACTTCATTATTATTGATGGTTATCAACTCTGGGCTTGCCTCATATCAACAGTTCAAACGAGGTAATATACAGCGAAAATATCTTTTTCCGATTGCCTATTGGATAGGGATAGGTGCAGTAATCGGGACTTTTTTATCGCTCTATATAGCATCTATTTATTTAAAATGGGCATTTGTAGTCTATTTATCAATGACAATTCTGGACTGTCTCTCACGACAACTCAAATCACAGCAATTTCAGCAAATTTCTACACGTGTCTTAAACGCCAAAGAACAGCGTCTGGGTGGCATATTCATAGGTGGTATTGCAGCTGCACTCGGTGTTGGCGGAAGTGTGATGACCGTTCCTTTATTTCGCCGTTGTGGCTTAGATATGTCTAGCGCTGTCGCTCTGGCTAATCCTCTCAGTATGCCTGTTGCACTTGCGGGTTGCTTAACCTTAATCATAACTCAATGGATACAACCACCTCTCTTAGGGATACATTTTTGGGGATATTTCTATTATCCAGCATTAATATGTTTAATCCTTGGAGGCTTTATAGGGATGAAACTCACCTTTGGTTTGTCAAGTAAATTATCCAATACAGCCCATGAACGCGGTTATATTGTCTTGTTAACTTTGGTCCTATTCAGTATTTTACTGACTTAATGAGATAAGTTTGTCTGCTCGTTCTTAAGTCAAAATCAACATTTTCAACTGATAAGATCCTGAATAAATTAGGATCTTCATCAACTTAAGAGTAATCACATTCTAACGATGGTATAAAAACAATAAGTGTCATTCTACTCTACAAACAATGACGCAAATAATGGAATAGACATTGTGATAATTCAGTTATCCAAAAAATCAGCAATATCATTATGATAATAGGAAATTTCACCACTATTCCCCTGTTTTAAAAAAACTTAAATGGCATTATTTCAACGAATAAATAGCAAACTTCAGCTTGTAAAGTTAAAATAAATTAATTAACCTACCTAACGTTAGGTAATTTCACAGATCAATCATTATGAATCTAAATTTACGCCATCAAAAAATTGGTTTTGCTCTTATTGTGCTGCTTGCGATGCTGACTGCATTAGATGCGTTAGCGATCGATATTTATTTACCTGCATTTCCTGAAATTGCCAAAAGTCTCAGTGTCAATCTGAATGAAATGCAGCAAACTTTATCCATATTTTTAATTGGTTTAGCCATTGGTCAAGGTATTTATGGTCCCTTATTAGAGCGTTTTGGACGTAAATTACCTTTAATCATTGGCGTATTGATCTTTATCATCGGTTCATTGATTGCAAGTTTTGCAAGCTCATTGGAAATTTTGTTGACAGCTCGTTTTTTACAAGCACTAGGTGCTGCGGCAGGTTTGGTTACACCACGTGCGATTATCAGTGATCTTTGTAATGAACAGGAAGCTGCAAAGAATTTTTCAATTTTAATGCAAGTCATGATGGTGACACCTATTGTTGCACCCATTGTCGGCAGCTATTTAATTCAGCATAACTCATGGCAGATCATATTCTATACTTTAGCCGGTCTAGGCACGATTCTACTGCTTTGGAGTATCAGATCATTGCCAGAAACATGCCCTCCTGAAAAAAGACAAGCATTGGATTTTAAAAATATATTCAACAGTTATCGTTCGCTCTGTAGCAATCACGCTTATTTATACTTTACTCTTGCAAGTGGCTTTTTATTTGGCGGATTCTTCTTTTACATTAGCAACTCGCCCTATATTTTTCTTCAGCATTATCAGCTCAATAGCAGTCATTTCAGCTATCTTTTCGCATTTAACGCCTTTTGTTTTATCATTACAGGGCAAATTTCAATTTGGCTGCTGAATCAGTTTTGGTCTGCTTATAAAATATTAAAATTAGGTTTGGGTATTTTTTCACTTGCCAGTATAGGGTTATGCCTCAGTAGCTTGTTTGGGCAGCCGACATTAATAGAATATATTTTGACCTTAGGCTTAGCGATTTGGTCAACAGGCTTCTTATTTGGAAATTTGACCGCTTTGGCAATGCAACAAGCAGAGCGCCATTTAACTGGAGTCGCATCATCATTTATGGGACTAATACAATATGCCTTAGGGGCAATGATTGGATTCCTTGCCAGTCTGATGCCTGAGCACATTTCAGTTTTACCTCTTACACTCCTGCTCTGCGGTTTGTTGATGTTCGCACTTAGCCTTTATGCAAACAAAATGAGTAAATATGAAAAAACCACTTGATTGAACTATTGAAAAACACTCATTTATTTGCAGGTGTTTTTCAATACATCCAATACATTGAGTATTGCGGTTAAACGAAGTTGGTATTTTTGTTTACCACCATAAATTAATTCACTCTGTAAGGCATCCACAAAGCTCATATACATTCGAGCCAAAGTCACATGATCTAACTGATTTTCAGGTAGATCTTTCAGAGCCTGCATAAAAATTTGCTCTAAATGTTCCATAAATAAGTGCATGGGTTCGATTACCTCAGCATAAATATGTTTTGGTGGATTCAACAAAGCATTGACCCAAAATTGCACATCAAATGATTGATCAAATCGCTGATCAATACTACACAAATACAGATTGAATTGTTGAAATACTTCCTCGCCACCGATCAATATTTGTTTTGCATAATTCAGTTCATGCTCAACCATGATGGGAATTAAACTTAAATACAAATCATCTTTATTTTTAAAATGCGCATAAATTGATGGCTTTTTTATACCGACATCCGTTGCAATTTCGTTCATCGAAGTTGCACTAAACCCTTGCTTTGCAAAACGTTCCAAGGCGGCTTTTTGAATTTTGATAGCAGTCACGAAAACAAAAACCTTTATTGCGAATCGTTGAATAATAGCATGTAAAGCAAATGTAACCCAAGCCTACCTATTGATGTAGTCAAATGACAAAAGTTTATATAATTTAAAAAAATAAAATCAATTCAAATCGTTATATTTTATGAGACTTCTTTTTGATACTGGTCTTTTGATGAGTTCTTTAGCCGATATCAAATCAAAATTAAGTTTAAAGATGATTTAACCTCATTTTGTAAATCGGCATAAAAACTTGCAGGTAAAAATAGTGCCCGTCTTTCCGGGCTGCCAACTTTTTTTCGCGAAAGGATAGATGAGAATCTATCGCAACTACGATATTAATAAAATTTAACTTTGATTTCAACATTTCTTCATAACTAAAATTTATAAAAATAATGATCTTGAGAACGAGCATTTTATGAAATTGATATCTATGTATAATCCGTTATTTATACTCAGTGCGTCGATGATGAGTCTATTGTATCAATCTGATTTTATCGTACTTATTTGTTTAAACATCATGTCCATAAAATGAGTGTTCTAGGTTAACTTTTTGAGTTAGTAGGAATGGAGAGCATATAGTTGACTAGACAATCAGTTGACTGGCAAATTAGATTAAAACGTTTAAGGAACAATTCCCCTTCTGCAATCTTATAGAACGCTATGCATTGATTTGCTGATCCACCCAATCCAAAAATTTATTCTTATGATCAATCTCAGGCGCGTTGATAATATTGATCATTTTTTTATTTCCAAACTGACCAACAACTTTATCAGGAATTTCGAAAATAAAATCATCATCTACACCTTGATTAAGTACTTTGAAATATTCAACAACTTTTTCAAAATTAGTCTTACTTTTGAAATCAGGTGTAAGCAACAGAAAGTTATAAATCTGTTCTAAAACATATGAATAGTTGATATTTTTCATAATTGATCCAATGTTTAATATTCAATGTATTCGATAATTTTTTTGCATTTCCACCAATCGTCAATAGAGCCAGCAAGACTCTATTGAAATTGAAGAAGGCACTTACATTTTTCCTCTAGAAATAAAACCAATAATGGTCAGTATGACCGCTACAACTAAAAGAATAACTGCAAAGTCTTTAGAAAGCCCAGCTACACCGCCAAATCCAAGTAAACTTGCCACAAGTGCAATGACTGCAAAAATGATTGCCCAACGAAACATATGTACTACTCCATAAATTAATCTTTTACTTTCACATTAATATTTAAAGAACTTGATACCAATACATGTTTATATCGGCATTTAACGCTTCAATACTTTTATATAAAAAATAATTTTCAAAGAATCATTTTTTATATAACTTATTAAAACTAAAAATGTGATCAATCTCTGCATTCTTCAATTTAGGCATGACAAATTTAATTGAAAACAATACAGCACATGAAATGAATAGCATGATTAACACATCAATCGAATAACTAATCATAAATAACAGGGTATAAAACCCAAAAAAGAAAGATAGACTTAAAAATATTTTTTGAAAATAAATGGTAATGAACGCCCCATAAATTAGCGCTGCTGTAAATAAATTTACATACTTGTTCATTCCCAATCTATCAAAAATAATAATAAGCAAGGAAATAGCGAATATTGAGACAACAAAAATAAATAAATTTTTTAAAATTAACATTTCATTCCCTCATATTTTATAGCTTAGAAAAACCCCTCCTCCTTAGTAAACCGGCTAAGGAGGAGGGCTACCCCAATACACAACAATTTTTATTATGTTCATTAATTTAATAAATGCTTTTTTAATTTAAGTGTTAGCGACAAACAACTTAAATAATTATTCAGCTTTATAATAATGAACACTTGTGGTGTATGTAGGCAGTATAAATAAATGAAAAACAGGCGGTATAATCCACAGCTTACATGATTGTGAGAAATATCTTACATTTGTATATTTTTTAATCAATTTATTTTAATAAAAATTATAATTTTTCTTTTATTTTCAAATCTTTATTTTTAACAAAATAAATGTCCATCAATTTAACTTAACAAATCACTCAAACAGCAATAAAAAAACGTTACATTTCATATTTTTTAATAAATTCTTCCAATATGTTCGCTTTCAATTTAGAAACCCTGTATGGTAATCATCAGTACTAATCTTCCTATGTGAAAACATAAAGCTTATTAATAAAATTAAAGCGTTAGCACCGAGTTCGGAGTAAATTTTATGATGGAAGACTACCAATGGAATTTGTGAGAGTTTTATATGCAAGTAAAGCTACGAGTATTCATCCTGATGTCAAAAATGATCTCATAGAGATTTTGAATTCAGCTGTGGATTTTAATTCTCGTAATGAAATTACAGGCGTTCTTTACTATGGGCATGGATATTTTGTTCAATGTTTAGAAGGACGTAAAAGTAAAGTAGATGATCTTTTTTACAATCAAATTTTGAAAGACCAACGTCATCAAAATTGTGAAATTTTATACTATGAAAAATGTGACATTGGATTATTTAAACATTGGAATATGAAATTTGCTCCAGTCAACAAAAGGCTTGGAGACTTCTTTCTAGAAAATCACCGGGATGATTTTAATCCCTTTCTTCTCTCAAGCGAGACGATTCCTTCTTTTATTGATCTTTTAGCTGGAGAGTATGATGTTGAACCTTATAACTTTGATGTCAATGAGTGATCCAGTGTTTTCTTCTCAAAATGACTTGAGAAAACGCATATGTTGATTCGATTGTGTTATGCGAGTTCTCGCAATCAATTGACTTCTGATTTACTTGAAGATCTGAATAATATCTTAAACACTGCTAGAGAGTTTAATAGCAACAATCAGATTTTTGGTGTTTTATATTATGCCAATAATTACTTCTTTCAGTGTCTTGAAGGTGATAAAGCGATCGTTCAAACTTTATTTCAGCAGATAAAGAATGACCTTAGACATCACGATATTGTTGAGTTCAAAATCAAGCAAATTGACAAAGTTTACTTTAAGAACTGGTCAATGAAATATGTTCAGAAGTGTTCGAAAATTGATATATTCTTCAATCAAATGGGATATGAATTATTCACGCCAACTGCGCTCAATGAAGATAATTTAGATATATTCTTAAAAGAACTTCTGAGCGAAAAGCAAACTCGTATGCGTAAAAAGGTGGGGCTAAATCAACGCGGCGTATCAACTTTTCTATAAACTTAGATTAGACGAACATTCGTTCGTCTAATCTACCAAGCATTTAAAGCTTCACAGATTGGCTGCTACCCAGTTGCTCAGTTTCACTGGTGATAGATGCTTTGGCGAGTTTGAATAAGGTCACCAACTTCCCATTGCCTTTCCAATATTGTGCCCCATTACAAACGACACGAATCAATTGGATATTAGGATCATTTTTCCCTTGCTCAAAAAATGCTTCATAGGCTGGCGACCATAATTGCTCAAGAATCTCTGGATCATGCACACACTCTGCAATAGCGTTAATTGACACGTAATCATTATTTGAAATATGACTATACCCGAGATTAACCTGCTGACGAGTTGCTATATTTTTAACTAATTCTGAGTTTTTAGCGCCAATAAACCACACGACACCATTAAAATCAGTATTTTGTGTGGTCATAGGCACTGAATGTAAATGCCCTTCTTCAGTGATAAATGTGACCATCACAAATCGAATATCTTTTATTAATGCATTAATCTGTTCATAATCTTGATTTAAATTTTCCACGTTGCTATTCCCTTTATAAACTTGAATCTTAAATATCTACCAACCGGCAAAACAAAACAGTTCCTTTATGTTTATTAAATGTTTAATCATGATAGTTAAAGATCATGATTTATGAATAATTTATCTTTTTGTTATTATTAATACTCACAACTTTAAAAATATTTTTTTTATATCTAATATATTGACCTATTTCCGCATGATCCAATTCATTCCACAAATCAAAATAAAAAAATTCAGATGTATCCGAATAAATCCAAAACCACATGAATGATTCGTTTTTATGAATGGGATTGTAAATAGTGTCCTTAACCTTAACAAGTTTGTGTAACTGAAATTTCTCATCTTGAAGTACAATTTCATAAATACACAATGGCATATTCTCTAAATTTAAAATAATTCAAACTATAACCTAAATCAGATTCAGCTTAATATTTTTATTTATTAAAATTATGTAATTTATTTTTTCAATTAATATTTTTTATCTTATTTTTTTAATAGTTATCTTTCATAAATCTTAAAATAATCATGTTCATCGAATTAAAGAGGTATTGAAAGTTGTGCCAACATTAGGATAAAGGTCGGAACTTATGTTGATTTATAGTATTAAAAAGGAGTTACAATACAAGCCGAATATGTAAATTTAGTTTAAAAACTCTGATTACTCAGTTGCTTTGACAAAATAGCTAAAGCATCACAGATTAAGATCACACATCGATTAAAAAAACCATAACAATCATATATATTTAAAAAACTGAGTACCCGATCTTGGTAAAAGTAAGACAAAGCACTCAGTTTATTTCTAAATCGTTCAAAATCAAAAAATTATTCAAGCTCGTTTAATATAGCTTGATTAAAAGCAGGGATATCATCGGGATTACGTGAAGTGATCAAAACCCATCCATGAGTGTTACAACGATGTACTTGCTCGTCAACCCAGTTTGCACCTGCATTCTCTAAATCTAAACGTATACTTTTATATGAAGTTAAATTTTTGTCTCTAATTCGCTCAGCATTAATGAAAGCCCAAGGACCATGACATATAGCCGCAATGGGTTTTTTATTGTCTGTGAATGATTGGATAATTTTTAGTGCATTTTCATCAATTCTTAATTGATCTGCATTCACCGTTCCGCCTGGAATGACCAGTAGATCGTAGTCATTTGGATCTAATTTTTCTAAAGTTGCATTTGGTGAATAGGATGCAGATTTTTCATCATCATGAAGAACGGTCTGTACATCTTTTAATTCAACTGCGGCATGAATACACTCAATTCCTTTAGCTGTTAAAAAGTCTAATGGCTTTTTGAGTTCATCATGCTCTACACCAGAGTTTGAAGTGATAAATAATACTTTTTTTGACATTTCTTACTCCACCAATATATATGTATGTTTTTAAGCTAACAAAAAATTGGCTTTCGGATGTACTTGTTTAAACACCTTCTTGTTAATTGTTGAAATGCATTGTTGTAAGATTTGTTATATCTGTTGATTTAATTTAGACCTTTTTACACAAATCCAAAAGGACAGTACACTCAAGTCTGATGAATGTATTCAATCTTAAAAGTTCATTTACCCTTTTTGAAATGAGAGTTTTGCGCGCTTTGATGTTAAAGATTGTGTTTAATTTTTTATAAAATAATCAATTATATAGATTACTTTATTGCGTTTTATGAATATTAAAATATTGTACGCCTTCAAGCTATTCCAAATGCCTTATGGTTGTAAAAAATTTTTCACCCATAATTGATCTGTCGAATTGAGAGAATATTGTGTCCTTAAATGTAGACGTGTTTCTTTAAACTCTAAAAATTCGATCTGTATGGGTTTTATGATAAATCCCCCCATGTCTCAGGACGAAGCAGATTATGACGATCATATTTACTTTTTTCATCAAGAAATTTTTGTTGCATGGCTTCGAGTGATTCAATTTCTTGGCTTTGATCAAAAATATAAGACACCACTTGAGCGTCATGAACCCGTTTTTCCCAATAGGAATCTGCAAGTTGAGGATCAATTAGCGAACAGAATCCCTGTATTCTGATTTGATGTGCCACATGCTCCCACCAAATCGTTAGACTGACTTTAGGATTATTCATAGCTTTTATCCTAAGTTACGCTCTAACACTTGTCCTGACCACCCTTCATCATTAAAACTCAATGTAGATTGATAACCACAGGATTGATAAAACTTGACTAGATTTCCATTACCGCCCGCATAACAATCAAGCCGTAGATGATGGATTCCCTTTTCTTTAGCTTGCTGATCTGCAAAAGCCAATAATTGACGCCCTATTCCCTTATACTGCTGCCCCCGTTTTACGATAAGTAAACGTACATAACATTCTGGCTGAGCTGCAAGCGGAACATAAGGCATAGCATCCCCCATAACAATAACAGCACAAACACTACCATCTTGTGTTTCAACAACCCAAGCATCAGGCAAAGCAAGTGCTTCTGAGACACGATCAATCTGTCTGGCTGAAGTCGACCACGGCACTTCTCCCCATTGTTGGGCATTTCCAATGGAGACGAGCCACGCAACAACGCCATCAAAGATATCTAACACCTCAGGTAAATCTTGAGCCTTTGCTTTACGAAGCACAAAGCTTTGTCTCGCGGTGGTTATTATTGTTTGCATATCTATTCCAATTTCTATAATTGAAAATATCTCTTGCTCAAAACAAGCGATTGCCGTATTAAAAAATATCGATGGTGATCATGCTTACACCGCTATTTTTGTGTCTCATTTATTCGGTTATATAATTTGAAATTTCTATTAAATTTTCATCTGGATCACGAATATATACTGACATGATATTTCCTACGGCGCCCGTACGCCGAACTGGACCTTCTTGAATTTCTACCTGTTGATGCGCTAAATGTGTGATCACCTCATTCAAGGGTGTAGCTGTGATAAAGCATAAATCAGCAGAGCCCGGAGTTGGATGTTTGGCTTTTGGCTCAAACTCCTTACCTGCTTGATGCAGATTTATTTTTTGCTGACCAAACTTTAACGCTTTTCTGTTATTTCCAAATGTAATAATTTCAAAATTTAAGACGTGATGATAAAAAACACAAGTTCTCTCAATATCCGCAACTGTTAAGACCAAATGATCTAAATGTGAAATTTCCATAGAATGCCTTCAAATCGATTGATCATAAATAACCAATTTATCAGCTTTTTAAATGAAATTTAATGTATTTTTTCATACTCAACATCGTTTCAAGACCATGAATGTGGACCGATTCTTTGCCGCATCCAATGTTAAACTGTCTAAATCAATGCAAAGTCGATATAGTCAAACCGTCTAATTTTTCAGACAAGCGACTCATCTTCAATCAATTCATCTTCAATCAATTTTATGCTTTTTATATGAATTTTAAAAAGTTTTGCTTAATCATTTTTTTGTATTTTTGATTCCCAAATAGTCTTGCTATTGCGAGGCGACATGGATGTCTCCATGTTGATTAGAGTTATATGAGTTAAAACAAAGCACTGCTTTGTTTGTAACGCAAGAATTCGGTTAAATAATGAATATTCAAAGTGCCTTCTCCATGATGAAGAAGGCAAGATGCGGGGATTTTATATTGATTTAAAGTTTAAAAAAGCCGTATGAACGCAGCCTATCGGATATAGATCAATCCATAAACTTGAATAGCACAATGACAGCTATTTGCATTTGTGCAGTGAGATTAAGTACAAGTCACACCATCAACACGCGCTATTTTTTTTAAATCCAACGATACGATCGAAAGTGCCACAGCATCTACGACTCGGTTTAAAGCAGTGTTGGCTGTAGTGACGATATCTTGCATTTGTTTATGATTGCCTGTTACGTCTTGAGCAAAACTCATACGGCATGCCAATTGCTGATTTTGGGTTGAGTTTTGATCTAAAGTAATCGTAGGATCATTACGCTTCACAATCCAAGCTACAGACACTTCTATTTTTTCATTCGGTTGATTTGTCGAATGAACAATATCGAAACGTGAATAATCAGTGGCAATCCGATAAGAAATTTTTCCACCCACCATCCCGCTATTATAACGATCCACTGCCCCCAGTTTTTGTTGCAAACCTGCAGATAAATTATCGCGAAGTTCCGCTCCTAAAGTTGAAGTCCACCGCTCATTATCTAAAATTTGAGATTTACCCGTAATATCCTGAATCACGATAGGAGCACGATTGATACGATCAGGCAATCCTACAGGCAATACCTCAATGACAGTAACCTTTGAGTTGGCTAAAGGAGATACTTGAGTCGTTAAACTATAGTAGTTCGGTACTGGCGAGCTTGAACATGCAGATAACAATATCGCTGTAGATAAAGCGCCAGCGTATCTCATAGTCAAAGCAGCATCGAATAATTTTTTATCTATTTTTTTCATTTATTAGCCTCTGCTTTTTTACCACGGATTAATGATTCTGGGTGTTGTTCAATATAATCAGCCATTAATTGTAATGAAGCAGCAGCTCGGGTCATTTGTTGCAAAGCTTTACGTACATCCTGCTGCATTGGCGCATCACTGGATAAAATCGATTCACTAGATTGCATTGTCTTACGTACATCATTCAATGTTGCTTGTAAGTTTGGTGCAACTTTATCATCCAACTGTTTAACCAGTTTATCTGTAGATTCAATGGTCTTATTCATATTGCTGAATGTTTTTCGTACATCTTGTCCAATTTCATCGAGTGGGAACTTACTCAACTTATCCGCAATTTGTGACACTTGAGCTTGTAAACCACTTAATTCCGTCGCAGTGGTTGGAACCTCAGCTCGCCCATCTACACGCATTTTCAAAGTTGCGGCTTTGGCTTTTGGAAACTTATCAAAGGCAATATAATTTTGACCAGTTAGCAAGTTGCCTGTACGCATCTGTGCACGCCAACCATTTGCGATAAAGTTTTTGAAAATTTCACCATCAGGATCAAGCTCTTTACCATGCGCCAAGCGAGATGGATAAATGGTCGCATCTACACGCATACGCAACTGGGTATAAGATGGATCAAACTCAACATTAATGGCTTTTACATTGCCAATTTCGATACCCATAAAATCAATAGGTGCACCTGCAGTTAGACCTCGTAATGAATGATCAAAGTACATAATAATTGGACGTGGCTTACCATCAGGTTCTTTCATTGCCTCTTTACGAGAGTCTGATAAAGTAAAATAACTATGATTCGGTGCGATACTGCCCGCTGAATTTTCTGGATAACCAAAGGCAATCCCTCCAGCAACAATACTGGCAAGGGATTGTGTATCTAAATTAAAGCCTGAAGCATTTAAAGAAACATCTACCCCACTAGCTTGCCAAAAGCGTGCATCTGTAGTTACGAACTTATCATAAGGTGATTGTATAAAAGTTTGTAATTCGACACTTTTCCCATCATTTGCCAATTTATAAGCCGTAATCTGCCCGACATTTATTTTGCGATAGTAAATCGGTGCGCCAATATCAAGCGAGCCGAGATCTTGCGCCTTTAAGAAAAAAACTTTGCCGGGAATATCAGAGGCTACAACAGGTGGAACTTCAAGCCCAGTGAAAGTCTCCTGCTTTTGTTCCGCCTTGCCACCATCCACTTCAATGTAAGCGCCAGACAATAATGTATCAATTCCAGAAATGCCCCCTGTCCCTACACGAGGTCTAACCACCCAAAAGCGTGAATCCTTAGCAGCAAAATTACTGGCATCTTTACGTAATTCAATTTTGGCAATCACGTGTGAACGATCATCAGAAAGATCAATTTGACGGACTAAACCGATATCAACCTGTTTATAACGCACTGTGGTTTTGCCTGCGACCAAACCTTCTGCAGTACGAAATGACACTTCAATCGTTGGACCTGTATCCAGTATGGCTTTAGCAGCAAGTGACAATGCGATCAAAAGTGCGATGAATGGAACTAGCCAAATCAGCGCAGGTCGCCAACGCGCTTTCTTCTTTTCAGGTTCAGCGAGAAATACACCATTCTCCGTGGTCTCACTTGGGCTTGGTGTAGAATCTTGGTTGTTTGGCGTATTGTCTGGCATAGTGATCATTCTTTAGCATTTAATCATAAGGATATGGTTTCGTTTTAACTTTTCAGTTGATGAATAACAACTGTGTTCATCTGTTGGGGTTGTTGAGAATTCGCCTTGTGCGCTTTGAAATAATTATCCCAGATCAGTCTTGGATCAAAGCTCAATGAAGCAAACATGGTTAAAACAACGACTGCACCAAAAGCCACAGCTCCGGGTCCAGCCAAGATGGTCGCTAAGGATTGGATTTGAATAAGAGCTGTCAATAAAGCCACCACAAAAACATCAATCATCGACCAGCGCCCAATAAATTCAACAATTCGATATAACAGTGCACAATGTTCAGGTGAAAAATGCCATCTTGAAGATGATTGCATATACACGGCGACCAATAAAAAAATCAAAATTAATAATTTTAAAATTGGAATGAAAATACTTGCCATGAATATGACCACAGACACTAGATAATCTCCATTTTGCCAAAAGTAGATCACCCCACTGATAATGGTATCTTGCTGACGTCCCAATAAAGAATCCGTTACTGTCATCGGCATTACATTGGCTGGAATATATAAAATTGCTGCGGCAATGACTAAAGCAAAAGTTCGATTTAAACTTTGCGGTTTACGCGAGTGTAATGCACTTTTGCATCTTGAACACTTTAGTTCAGAATGTTCGTCTATGCTTGAGCCAACAGAATTTAGTAAGCCACAACAATGGCATTGTATTAATCCAACATCCTTTGCGCGCACATCGCTTTTGACTTGTAAATCAACATCAGAAAGATGCTCTAGCACTGAACTAATCTCATCATCATGATGATTCTTTTGTGTCATGTTAAGCTCCGATCGACTTCATCCCAAAGATCTTTGATCTTCACCGAAGCAATATAAACCAAAAGAATACTTAGGATCGTAAACGCCCAAAGTGCCACACCCGGAATTACCGTCACCATTCCAACCAATTTAACTAAGGTGACCAATACACCAATTAAAAAGACTTCCACCATCCCCCATGTTCTAAATAAAAATAAAGTTTTCAGTGCCAATCTGAGATAGTGAGGTCGGTATTTAAACAAACCTACACAACTTAAGACATAACTCAACAATAACAACTCAATCAATGGAACAATAAATGTAGTCATGAGAATCAGTGCCCCGACAAAAGGACGCTCAATATGAAACATGGTCCATGCAGCTCCAATCAGCGTGGTTTGTGAGGTATTCCCTTGTAACTCCACAATCACGATAGGGAAGCTATTGGCAATAACAAATACAATCAGTGCTGTAATGACTAAAGCAAGCAATGACGAAAAAGGTCGGCTGCGTCGATATAACTCTGCACCACAACATGTGCAATAAGCACGCTCATTCGGTAATAAGTCAACTTTACGATAAATCGCATCACATTCTTCACAACCGACCAACTCATTTAAGTGAAGAGGTTGTGCCGATGCTAAAGGCTGATTATTTTTATTCGCCATAAGCTGACATCCGTTCGATTGATTGTTTCATTTAGAAGAACAGTTCATCTATGTTATACATTTTATTTTTAACATCTCAATCATTGTTTCTCTTAACTACACAATTTTTAAACAAATTAACATTCAATTCAGGCAAGACAACATCAATGATTAAAATAATGTTTTTTTAGACTATTGAGACTTAGTTTTTTTTCAAATCAGGAGTAAAAAGTAAAACTCTGAACAATCATTCTGTTACTTCTATTGTTATACGATTGCAAACCTAAAAACACTGATATAGTATTAATCCATCAGTAAATTGATCATTAAGCATAGATAAAAAGCTTTCAAAAAATTTTCCCCTTAAAAACTAAATAAAAGATAGCCTTTTACACAAGGCTATCTTTATCTTTGTTTAAGTACTTTTGATATTCAGCTGCATATTGTTTAGCCAAATCTTTTTTCTCTTTTTCACCCAATATTTTACCTGCTTGTTGGAAAAAACTATGTTCTTCCTCTTTTAAATGATGGTGAACAATTTCTGAAAGTTTTTTTGCAGTTGTTAACCAACTTGGATGACTAAATTTTGTTTCAGTAAGTTGCTCTAACAATTCATCCATTTCATGATGTTCAGAAAGTGCATGTCTGGTGATATTCAAACCAGGATCTGTCATCATTAAAGGAATATAAAAATATCGATCTTCAGCAACAGCATGGGCAAAAAGTTCATTTTTCAGAGCATCAAATAAATTTCTTCTTTCTTCAGTATCCCCTGAGGTTTGAATGAGTTGTTCAGCATATTTTCTTTGCTTATCATGACTTCTTCTCAATTCATCAAAAATATTATTATTTACTTTAGCATTCATCATTTACTATCCTTTTCCAATAATTCATATCAATTATTCTTAATGGTTTAAAAAAATGTTGTTGAAATTTGTTAGTAAAAAGCAATTCAACTGTATAGCACTGTAATTTTTATAAACTATTGTAAAGTTTTCGTTTTCAAAATCATCCTACTATTTTATTTTATTTACATTAAATTTATTTCAATTAAAACAATCATATAATTGATTCCCAATATACAACATTAAAAAATTAAATTTAAAATACTACAAAATTAAAACATTGCAGCCCTCTCCAACAGTTAAATAATAAACAATACATGATTAGATTCATATTTTTCAATAAAGGCATGCAAATACATAAAATTCTTGACCACAGGTATCGCAAATAAAATTAATCATACTTTCCAATATATTATTAATTTTTATATTTCTAGAAAACCCCCATCTAAAAAAACCACTATAAATAAAAAATATTCTCATTATCAATTAAAAAATCATCGTATAATAATAATTCCTAAAAATGAGAAACAATTAGCCAATAAATAAATTTAAATGAACCAAATTAATAAATAATTAAAAAATACAATTTACAACACATAATCAATGAAACACTATATACAAATATTAAACCTATTAAAAATATTATATAAGACTATAAATAAAATAGAAAATTCCATATACTCATAATTAACCATGAGTTTTTTTATTAGTTAAAACATTGCTTTACGCTCTTATATAATATTATTATAAATAATAATTAATTTAGAATATATATTCTGCCAATAAAATAGGTTCAAAATGATCGAGAGATTTTCACTTAACTCTTTTAAATTTTTTTATTATGCCGCCATGTATGGCAGTGTAACTATCGCATCAAAAAAACTATTTGTAACTCAAGGAGCTGTTAGCAAACAAATTAGGAATCTAGAAGAAGGCTTAAATTTATTTAACAGTTGTCAAGATGCCTTTAATAAGTTAGATATATGTCTAGTAGATTTAAAAAATAGAAATATTCAAAATAAAACAAATTTAGTACTTTCTTGTGAGCCAACTTTTTGCATGAAATGGTTAATACCAAAATTAAATATATTTGATGATTTAGGTTTTGATTTTGATATCACTATACTTACTCATCAAGATGTTCCTGACTTTAAAAAATACAATATAGATATTGCCATACAAAGGAATGATATTGAGTTTTCTAAAAATCTTCATACATATAAGTTAATTGATGACATTATGTTCATCGTTAAAAATCCTAATAGTAGTAGGAATAATATTGCAATTTCTAGTTCAATACCTAACTTATGGAATAATTTATTAAGTAGGAGCGAAACGAAGGAATTAGTGATAGGTCACAAAAAAATTGAGCTTGAATATTTGTATCTGTGTATTGAAGCAGCAGTATCAGGAAATGCGATCACAGCAACCTCAGGTTTTATGATAGAAAATGAATTAAAAAACAATACTTTAGTTTCAGCCACTACACCTTATCATGATGACTTTTCTTATTATTTAATATCTCATGATAGTATCAGCGAGGATCCTCGAAAAATGTTATTTAAAGACTGGTTGACAAATGAGTTGAAGATTTCGTTAGAAAATTTAAAAAACATATAAATCCTCTAAAATTAAAATCTCAAAAAAAAAAATTAAAGAGATTTTAATTTTAAATATAATATTACCCGCTTTAAAACCACAAAACTAAATCCATTACAAAACCTCATGAATAAAATATATAATAAATCGCTTAATTAAAAACCATTTTAATATAAAATAGATATAAGTCATTCGATAGAATCCTCAATACACAAATTAATTCATCAACAGAAATACATTTAAACTCAGCCTAGGACCCCTATGAAAAGTAAAAAATTAAACCAATACACCAATAAAAAATATTATCTCAATAATTTTTTTTCAACATATAATTGCAATGAAAAATTTTCACTAGTTCTAAATCTAAATATTATTCCTTTTAATGAAAAAAATATAACACTTAACAATGAAGGAATATTTTACTCCGATCACTTTAAAAAATTTTTTTTAGAGTGGAGTGAAATTGAATCTTTTAAAATTATAAAAGGATTAGTTATTGACACACTCATAATTAACAACTTTTACATCATAAAAACAATCACATCAAACAGAAAATTACTTCATTTTTTAAAAGAAATACATCCTACACTACAAAGATATCAACAATTAAATAATTTAAATAATATAGATTTCAATCAAATAAAAACCCACCCACTAAATATAAAAACTTATGATTTATATCCAGAGGTTGTAGCTGCAACATTATCCAATTTATTCCACTTTGCAGCATTAGATAATAAAAATCTATGTGATTTAAAACTATACTCTTCTATTCTTTATATTTTTCTAAAATTCCCTATGTATCAAAAAAATCTAATTCAAAGGAAACTCCATAGCAGTTTAACTATTCCTAATGAAGCAATATTTGAACAAATCAATAATATCAACCACTTACTACCCATAGAGGTTCGATATTCTATTTTAGAAAATTATATTATTATAACAAACCAAACAAAATCACAAAATGATCAAAAAACAATCAAAACCTTAAAAGAAAAGCTTAAAATTTAATGACAGTAAATTATAAAACCTCTTTCGAAAGTAGTTTTTTACCATTTGGGCATTGCACTATGCACTATAAATCAAAGTTCGTTTTTTTAAATTTTGAATACCGAAATAGATCTATTTTAAATAAGTATTAGCATACAAATCAAAAAAAATATTTTTTATATAAAGATATCTATGATTTTATATTTTTATTAATTTATACCCAAAGACATAGATGATAATTTCACTTTAAATTAATCAATTTAAAAAACCTGTTAACACCCCAAATATAACATTGACTTATATATTATCTAATATTTAAGAATCTGTAATGGCTTAGACATATTTCATTTTGTCATTATTTTCTTCTGAACGTATATTTAATTTTCTATCTATAATTTTCTGCTTACTCCGTAACTCATGATTTATAGCACAAATTACAACCATATCATTTGGTTTAAAAAGAAAATTATATGCTCTTACAGTTATATCAGCATCCATGCCTTATCCCAATCAATTAAACTTAAATTTAAACTACATAAACGAAATATTAGATAAAAGCCTTATTTATTGTTCCCATCATCCATTTTTATGTATTCAAAAAATTGTTAATAGACCACTATTGATAATCGATTCTGAATTCAACATTAGCATTGGCAATACCAGCTGTTGCAGCACCATCAGTCGCAATATAATTGGCATAAAATACCACTGAAAGATTTCCATTGTTGTCAGCTAAAAATATTGGACTTTTATTCAAAGTACCTCCAGACAAGCTAATCGGCACTCGATTATGTTTCGCATCAGTGATTTCAATTGCGACATGTTTTGCAGTTGTTGTTGCATTCGCATTACTTAAAGCCAATAGTTGTTTATCGATTGAGTTCTGTTCACCAACAAAACTAAATGTGACCTGTGCATTGGGTGGACATTGAATTAAATTAAATGGGATTGGCATACGTGGACTTTTATCACCAGGCTTTTTCAAGTTTCGTATTGACATTTTCCCCATATCTATTGATTTATCCGCCGTTCCCGAATCTACACCACAAGTTACAAGTGTGACGTTACCTTTTAAAGTAAAGTTGTAGGTGCCTAATGCAGCATGAGCATAATTATATAAACTAAAATTTATCATAAACATATAAACTATAAGATAATATTTATTTTTAATAAAACTCATTGTCTACCTCCTTACTTAGTCAAAGTCAATTCGGAAATAGCCTCGAGCTTGGAAAGCACCAGGCTTAGGCTCGGCACCTGTTACGCTTACTGGCCAGGCTTTCAGCACAATATTGGCGGGATTGGTATTATTAAATTGAATTTTACTATTGGTATTATTGGGAATCAGCAATCTATCATTTTGATCAGATATTTTAAAACCGACATCAGGATTGTTGGACACTATCATATCATTGGCAGGACCTCCTACATTATCGGCTTGGACACGGAGCGTCATTGGTGCATTGACTGCTACAAAACTATTGCATTTGATTAATAAACTGATATTTGCTTTGCTAATTCCTTGAATTTGATTACCTACACCTGCACGCTTAAAAGCATAACTCCCAATATCTCCAAAATCATGGATAGACTCCTGATCACCATTAATCTCACAGCTTTGCGGAACCATGACTTTTCCTCTTAAATGCAATATTTGCTTTGCACCATTGGCTTTTCCTGAGCCAGCAGGTGAGGCATTATCCCCTGTATAAAAATTTGCCACAGGAACATCAACATTACTAAACCCCATAAAAGGCTTAGAAATTCGCATGGTTAGGCTAAAATTTGTATTACCAACATGAGAACTTCTTACATAGCATCTCTCTGCAGTATAACCAAAATATCGATTCACAGATGGTACAGGGAGCACCTGATTACTATATGAATAAGACACTGAAGCCTGTAAATAGTCATTCACTTGAGTGTATTGCTTTCCACCAATATTTATTGGAAGACCATTGACATAGTCTGATGTCATATAAATCTCAATTTCTGACCCATTTAAGTTTGTTCCGTTATTACAATTCGTGTAATAACTATCTCCATTAATATTTACATTCAATGTTTTTCCAAATGTACTTCCAGCCTGATTTTGACTCGGATCAGTAAAAGTATAGGTACCGAAGTCCGCATATATAGTCCCTTTCTGTTCTGTTCTCCACCAACCTGCATAAATATCAACAGTAGTAAACAATAGTAATGCCGAAGCAAATAATTGGTTTTTCATCAATATTCTCCTGTTATCTACATTCAACATCAAACTGTTGTACTGCAAAGCTTGAATCAGCTATACCCATATCATAATTTGCGACACAATTTTGTTCTGTTGCATCTCCCCAGGTCACCTCAAGTTTTCCTTTAAGTGGTAACCCTGTCATGTATACTCTTCCCTGTTCAGTAGCCATACCTGATGATTTCCGATTAGCTTCAGTCACAATACTGGCATAAGGAATTGGCTGTCCTTTGTACGTAATATTAATTAGCGCACGAATGCCAATACTGGTTTCAAAAGTTGCACGGCTAATTGCACCACGTATTGGTATGACATTATTTACATTACTACTGATGTCAAAATTTGAATCAAAACTATTCGAATCTAGTGCTACACGATTTAAACGGTATTCAGATGCATAAGGTAATATCGCATAGCCACGCCAATCTGTTTTGACACCATTATAATTCTCAACTCTTACCCCTTTAGCGCCAGGAGCCTTAACTAAAATACTGGTATCACCAAGAAGTTGACCAAAGGTTAAACCATCTTTATGTAACAACATGCCACCCACAGCACTATAACTAAAGCTATTATTATTACCATCATAACTATAAGCCGCTCCGACATTAGAGTAAGCGCCGTTATAATTGACACTCACCACCCCAGCAGAGCTTTGATCGGTAACATAGCCTTGCCGAATGCTATAACTCAAATTTCGACCCTTTAATAAAGTACCGTTGATGCCAGCCTGATAAGAATTATTTCCTTCCGAGTTTTGAGTTGTTGACATTGTTGCATAGGTATTACCCAATACGTCATTACGGAAATTTGCTTTAGAACGTAAACGATCTAATGGAAAAGCGATATTAGCCGTGTAAACCATATTAGCTTTATCCGCTTGTGAAAATATATTACGACTCATACTTAGCGAATAACTGACACCATTCCATGCACCATTGTAACCCGCTTGAAACCATTCATCTTTTTGTGATTTCCCCCAATAACTTTGCTGATTTGCAGCAAAATAAAGAGAACCATAACGACCCAATGAATGAGAAATATTGGCTTGTAAACGACCTTTTTTAGGATGATTGAGATCATACCCATTATTTGCAATACCAACATTTGCAGAGTTACCATCCTGGGTTTCCCCCTCTCCATAGCGATCACTCATTTGCCCATAGAAGACATCATTGAGCGTATAGAAACCACGGGTTGAATAGCGGTACCCCAAGAGTTGAAAACTCGTACCAGATCGTAGTAAAGATTTAGAATATAAAAAGCGTATTGACTCTCCACTATGCTTTGAATCGTCAATCAACGTACTGTTTGCATGAGTTAAATCAAATGAAAAAGCGCCATATTTCCCCATATTGCTTCCAAAACCGAGCAAAGCACTTTGGTAATTCTTAGAGAGTTGCGATCCAGCATAAACTGAGAGACCTCGTTTCAACCCATGTACTGCTGCCGCTTGTACAACCGTCTTACTGTCTTTACTACTTGGTAAACCATCCCGATAATCACCAGCCAAAATACTATAATGCGTCCTCCCCTCCCTCTGTAAAACAGGCAAGCTCGAATAAGGCACAAGATAAGACTGAATACTGCCATCACTTTCTTCAACCGAGACATGTAAATCACCACTACCATAAGCAGGGTTTAAGTCTTGAATGAGAAAAGGACCTGATGCGACATTGATCTGATAAATGATATTATTATTTTGTCGGATTATCACTTTAGCATTGCTTTTTGCTATTCCACGTACACTCGGTGCATAACCTTGTTGACTGTCTGGATACATCGCATTGGCCGTCGATAATTCAACACCTCGATAACCAAAGCTATCAAAAATAGTTCCTTCGCTTATTCCATCACCAATTCTAAGTTGACTCTTGATAGGAATTAATGATTTCTGCAAATAGGTATTTAGATTAATCCATTCATGTTTACTGGCATTATTTCTCGAGTTATAATTAAAATTACCAGAATTACGTAACTGCCATGAACCTAAATTTGCTCCAGTATCAACATTGACAAATAAACCCTTACTTTTAGCTGTTGAATCTAAATTATTATACCCAGACATACGGTAATTTAGGAACATCGCATTGATGCCATGATCCCATTGTTCAGGTGAAACATAACCTTGAATTTGATTTTTTAATGAGACTTGTGGCAAATTAAGATAAAGCTTTTGTTTATCAAATTCGAAGCGGCTACCCGCCCCTTCTATCAGTTTAGTAATATCTAAACATTGCTGATTTTCTGCTGTTAGTAATTGCGGATATCCCTCAATATTCACCCCTATACGCTCTAATAATTTTACATCTAGGCAGGGTGCTAGACCTGTTTGATCCTGCGTATGTTGCTTTTCAACAAATTGAACATCACGTGTTAAAACATATTGTTCATTGGCATAAAGTTCAACTCGATAAACACCCGGCAATTGCTGTTGAGAGCTTTCTAATTTTGATAAATCTGCGACTTGTGTATTTGACAGACTATCCGTTAAAAAAGCAGGATTGAAAATCTTCTCTGCATACACGTAATCCACGCATACAACATTTATAAGCATTATCGATGCAAAACACATCGATAATGCTTTCTTTTTTGTACGCATTGATTTAACTGGCATCATTACAAAGCACCTATACAACTCATATTAATTCAAATTAACTTCTACTTTTTCTGTCACACCACCGTAGTCATTCACGGTTTGATAGGTCAATTTAGTACCCACTATTTTTGAAATTCTGGTTTTCTGAAACGGTGCCGCCATTACACTGTTTAATTTGTTTGTATTTAATTCCAAGTTGACAAAAGAAATGTGATAAGGCGACTGATTATCAACTTCCACACCCTCTGCAGTTTTTATAAATTTAACCTTTGTTAAAGCCTCTTCTGGAGCGATCTTTAATTTTTCAGGACGAACAAATAACTTGATGCGAGACAATACCGCAAGTTGCAAAATATTCTTTTCCGCAAGAAGCTCTTTATCTACAGCTGGAATCGACTTAACGTTTAACCAAAAAACAGACTCACGATCCTGCGGTAGGTTTTTTGCCAAATTCACAATTCTTAACGTATTCTCTGCTAAGGGTTCAGCTACAAATAAAGGTGGCGTTAAAATAAAATCATTGGTTTTTTCTTCTGTTTTTGTTTCCACCCAAGAATTAATCAAATAACGTTCTTTATCACTATGATTAATCACAGATAAAGAAACCTGCTTAGCGCTTAATGGATAAATCACTCGTGTAGAACCCAAAGAAATCCCACCACTTTTTTTATTAGCTTCTGCACATGCATACGAAGTTATGCACGATAAAGCCACAACCAGCATACCGCCTTTAAATACATTTAAATTCATATAAAAAACTCCAAAACAACCTATGGATAAATGACAGAAATCAAAACATTAGTCTCATCTTGAGACATCTGACTCTTTGCATTAGATAATGGCAATTCCACACCCTTATCACCTGCATCATCCTTTATTATTGAGTTTTTATCTGGGTACCCAATCAATCCAACCGAATGATTTAATTCATTACGATACATTAAACCAATCTGCTCACCACTCATCACCTGAGAAACAGAAACATGTGCACTTTTACTTACATATTTCATTACTATGACAAGGTTGTAATAGACCGATGAAGGACAATTTCTCACATTTAACTTTAAAATAGGTCCACCACCATTCCGATCACTCTGTTTTAAATCACCTTCCTGTACAAACAGACAACCAGACCCAACCAAAACACCATTAAAATGAGTCCTTCCACCAAATACATAGCTATTTGCGAAAGCATTTAAAGACAAACACATCCCGATCAATACAACTAAATATCTTTTCATGTGAAAAAACCCATTTAAACGAATACATTCAAATCGTAATTTGAGTGTATGCTTAGTTATAGTTCACAATAAAAGTTGCATCTGCATTTGCTTTACCAGCTGTAAGCCCAACACCAGCATCAACCGTTGATACGTAGCGTGCCGTGAACTGGAAAGTATTTGTACCGTCATTGATTAGTGTCTCTTTAGTAAAACCAGTACCATCAAGTGCTAATGGTGTAGAAGAACTATCCGCAATTTGAATACCAACCCCCTTAGCAGCAACATCATTACTAGTACCAGCACCTACAGACAACAATTTTGGATTTGTCGCAACTGTAGGACCTTTAAATGCAATAGAAACACCTTTAGTAACTAAAGCTGCTTCACAATCAACCAATTCAATTTTAAATGGGACAGGACTTGTTGTATCACCCGCTTTCTTAAAACTTGCCACACGGTGTTGACCCAAAGGAACAGTCTGCCCATCAGACCCTGCACTTACCGCACATGCAGCATTTACCAAATCACCAGTAAAATGAATTTCACCACCAGGTACAGTCGCAGCAAATGAAGTAGATGAGGCAACTAAAGCAAAAGCAATAAGACTAATTTTTTTCATGATTAATATCCTATGAAAATTAAATTTTGAGACCATTGTCACACAATGTTTTTTCATTCTATAAATTATAAAAAAAATAATAAATGGATTAATATTCATTCCAATTAATGAGGTTTTTTCATATTTCAATTTTTATTTAATAAAGAAAATTAAATACAAAATAAAATATTTAATTAATCACATTAAAAACACGGTCTTATAATAAAAATTAAGAATATTATTCCATAATGGAATTTAAAAAATAGAAAAAAATTCACTTCTCTTAATCAAAATTACATGAAACGATAATATAAAAGGAGAAATTTAATGTACCAAGTAAATATTTCATTTAATAATAAGGAGTGGCTTTGTAAAAAATGTGGATTATTAAAACCATCTTCAAAGATCAAATTAAAAATTGGTGATGAGGTTTTTTTTTAGTGAGTAAAAAAAGAAATGAATCTGAAACTATTTCTAAAGAAGTTAATGGAACAATACTAGATATAAATGATAATCAATTGATAATATTAGATAAAAAAGAAATAAAGACGTACTTTATCAATAAAAATGAAGCTTTCTTAAAAGGCAAACCTGCTTTTTTTTTATACAATATGTATGGAGAATGCATGTGTAGAAATGAATAATTTTAATTGCTAATATTTTAAAAATTTATAAATTAAATTAATTTAAAATATTTAATAAAAAATCAAGACCAACAATAGCAACCACTTCCACACCATCATATTTAAATTACAAAACAGCAAAAAAACCACGTTTAACATCTTAGACACTTTACTTATAAAATCTCAGAATATCTTTTAAGATCACATCAATATTAAAAACCTTTAACAAATAAAAAATACCTATGATTTGAAGAAAATTTATCTTAAAAAATTTAAAAATCTCGTACATTATTATATAAAATGTTCGAATAAAAAAATCTTTCTAAATCTTTATTCAATCGCTATTTCGCTTAATATTTTTCCTATGAATGCGTTTGTTTGGTTTAATTCGTAGGTTAAGCTCGAGCTCCATATAAATTCGATAAACAAGTTTATGGTTCCATCAGCACCAAATGAATCGTTGCAATGGACTTTATGCATGACCAACTGAGTGATGGTCGCAGCTACCGAATTCACAATGTTATTGATGATTATAACCGTGAAGCATTGGATATATTGATTGATTTTTCTTTGCCAGCTCAACGAGTACTGAGGGGATTAGATTAATTAATTGCATGGCGAGGTAAGCCAAAGCGTATCCGTAGTGATAATGGACCCGAGTATGTGAGTGATTTAATGCAAGCATGGTGCACTCAACATGGAATTGAGCATGTATTTATCCAATCTGGTCATCCATAACAGAATGCTTATGTCGAACGCTTCAACAGGACGGTGAGATATGAATGTTTGAATCAATATTTATTTCGAGAGCTTGAAGAAGTCGAAGACTATACAACAATATGGCAACACTTTTATAATCATGAATGACCACATATGTCAGTTGATGGTAAACCACCTAAATTTAAACAATCATAAGGACTTTGCCTTTCTACTTATAAAATCAATTAAAAATGGGAGTATTACCGATAATTTTCCTATCTGACTTCACATCCCGTTCACAACTACTTATCTACAGTATTAGATAAGACTCCAAATGGATAATGAACGTGAAAAACTCAAAAAAAATATTTGCCTCCATCTTCACACTTCTTTGTGTATCTGGATGCAAAAGTATTCCTAGTTACTCCGCAGATTATGGTAAAGCTAGAAATAATGTAGTTGGTATTCCATTGACCGATACTCAAGCATTAGATATTGGCACCCGCTTTACATCCACCTTCAATACCTTAGGTACAGCTGAATTCATCGATAAGGCAAGTTCGTTATACGCAGATCAACTCTATATCAATGACACTCTTTCTCAATTTTCATCGCGACAAAATTTGATTGAACATTTTAAAGGCATGAATAAACGAGTTAGCAATGTTACAGTCAAATTATTAAACACGACCTATCACCGAGATTCTGCATATATTCATTGGTTTATGGCTTATGATTTCAAAATTTTTGGTGTGAATAAAACGATGGCGTCTTATGGCATCAGCGAAATCAAAGTCAACAAAGATCAACAAATTATTTTCCAACAAGACTTTTGGGATCCAGCAAATGGTTTGTTTCGCCAGTTACCTTATTTCGGAGGCTTATATTCATGGGTATTAACATTCAAAAAATCACCGTAATGATTATATCTGTAGCAAGTTTATCCATCAGTATTTCAAATGTTCAAGCAGCAACATTTAAACAGTGTGGAAATGGTGCGATTTTAGTTGGTACAAAACAGATTGGTCAGGCAAGCTACTTTGCAGAATCTTGTAAACAGACTTGGGAAAATCAAAGTATTCAAATGAATTTTTTATACAACCAGAATATTCCTGAATGGGCTTTCAAACGTGCAGCCACTCATTTTTTAAAGAAAAATATTCCTGATTTTAAAGAAACATCGGCTTTAAACCAAATTACACAGCTTTATAAACCAGTTAAAAATGGGGATTTATATACCTTAAGTTACGTCCATTCATCCCACATATTAACGCTTTCACTGAATGGAAAAATATTAGGTCATATCCAAAATGATCAAGCCAATCAATATTTTAAAATTTGGTTAGGTTCGGCGCCATTTAATGCTAAATTGAAGCAACAACTCTTAAATTAACAACATAAAGTTATTGTAATGACAAAATATTTTATCCTTATGGTGGAAGACCATTACGAATTAGCCTCTACACTCTGTGAATTTTTAGAAGCACATGATTTTGTCATTGATCATGCACGTAACTTAGATACAGCACGTAATTTATTGAAAAATCATCCTTATCATATTCTTTTATTGGATATCAATTTACCTGATGGTTGTGGTTTCGATCTTTGCCACTGGTTAAGGACTGAACAAGGTCTAGATATCCCTGTGCTTATGCTAACAGCACGTGACACATTGGATGACAAAATTAAAGGTTTTTCTTCAGGAACCGATGATTACTTGATTAAGCCTTTCGACTTTAACGAGTTGGTTATGCGTGTTCGAGCATTGATCAAAAGATCTATAGGAGAGGTCTCGAATAGCAAATTACAAATTCATGATCTGATCTTAGATAGTTCACAACAGACAATTCACCGTGCCGGAAAAAATATAGAACTTCCACCTATTCAATTTAAATTATTAAAATTATTGATGAGGAATTCTCCCAAAGTTATGACCAAACAAGAAATTATCATAGAACTTTGGGGAGATGAAGAACCTGAAAGTGATGCACTACGTAGCCATATTTATAACTTACGAAAAATGGTGGATAAGCCCTTTAATCAAAAATTAATTCATACCGTGTCAGGTGTTGGCTTAAAAATTTCTCTTGAACCTGATTCATTTAATTAAGATAAACCACAACGACCAGTCCTGTCGATGGTATTAACGCTATATCATTGTGAATACTCAAATAATAGAGGCGATCAAATAACTCTACACGCCAGCCTAATTGTTTACACAGCTTTTGCACCAGTTGGAGTCCAATACCGTGTCCTTTAGTTTGCAACCTTAATTGAGGGCTAGATAAATCCTGTACTTTATTATCATTGAGTAAATGAATACCTATACCGTTATCAGCAATCAGAACTTTGTTTTTTTGTATGATGATATCGATTTCTGATCCTTGGGAATAATTTAAGGCATTCCGTAAAATATTGCCGAAAACCATTTTTGTCATAGAGGGATACAACTGTCGTGTCTGTTCTGCTATCCCCTGATAAAGATTAATTTGTATTCCTTTCACTTGCCCCACACTTTCAAGATCAGTTTGTAATTCTTGTAAGATTTTAAATATTGAGCTGTGTTCTGGTATAAGTGTGTTTGTCGTATTACGAGCAATTGCCAATAAAGTATCAACCAGTAACTGCATATCCTCTATGGTATTGCTCAAACGAACAAAGACTTTATTATCTCCATAACGAGCTTGGCAAAGCTGAACATTACCTTTAAGGACAGTTAAAGGTGTTCGTAATTCATGACTAACATCACGACTAAATTCACGCTCACGATGAATAAATTCACTCAAAACTTGATGGTATTTCTCTAACGCTTGTTTTAAATATTCTGCTTCCATATTTGCATCAGTACTAATATCCTTAAATGGTGATGCCCCTTTGTTCTGGTGATCCCAGTCAATATTTTCTAAAGCATTGGCAAGTCTAGTGATTGGAGAAAAATAACGACGTGCACGACGGTTCCACCACCAAAGTACGCTATAAAGCACAAACAAACTTAACATGAGAGGTGCCAATCCAAACAACCAAATCAGTTTATTGACATTACTTTCACCAAAAACTAAAAGCACATGCTGTCCATTACGCTCACCATAAACAGTCATACGCTCCTTGCCATCCACAAAATGACGGCCAACGCCTGGTGTTAAATGCATGTTCTGAAAACTATTTGGCGCTGCCTTAGTCCAGCGATATCCATATAAATTTTTAGTATCAGGCAAATCTGCATTTGGATTACGCTCTACACGCATCCAATAATGTTCCATTTCCTGTTCTAGTGCAGTTTTCAACAAAGTGCCTTTAATCACCCACGCACTACATGTAATACCAATCACGATCGATAAAGCAATCAATCCGATTTGTAACCAGTAATATCGATTAAAGACTTCACCCAAGGGATGGGCACGCTTGCCCTTAAATAGTCTCAGCATAAATATGCTCCCTTGTGTGCCCCAATAAACAACACATTCAATTCAGGTTATAAGACTTTCTTGCAAAACAAAAAATGACCAATAACCCATTCTTGTCCCTGTTCAAAACCAAAAAGTTCAGCACAAGCCATAAAAAAGATTCGCCAACGTTGCCACCATATTGCTGCATCTTTACCATAGGTTTGTTCAAATAATGGTTTTAAACTTTGATGTTGTCGGTCCATATTTTCAAGCCAAGCATTTGCTGTTCTTTCATATTGTTTACCTGACCATTGCCAATGCTGTTCTAATTGTAAGTGATCTTGAAAATGTAAGAAAGTCGATGCAGATGGCATAAGTCCACCACTAAAAAAGTATTTCGACATCCAATCATATTCATTTTTAATTTCAAATGGATAATGTAAAAACCGATGACAAAAAATGTGACACCACAATAATCCATCAGGTTTGAGCCAGAGATTTATTTTTTCAAATAACTTTTGGTAATTACGCACATGCTCAAACATTTCCACCGATACCACACGATCATATGCACTGGATTCAAGTTCTAATACATTGACATCACAGGTGATCACTTTTAAATGATTGTACTGCCGTAATTTAGCTTGTTCCTGAATATATTCACGTTGCGTTGCTGAGTTTGATACCACCGTAATGGAGGCATTCGGATAATGCTCAGCCATCCATAAACTTAAGGATCCCCAACCACAACCGATTTCCAAAATGTGTTGACCATCTTTTAATTTTGCTCGCTCGCAATAACATGCTAAAGCCAACGCTTCAGCTTCGTCTAGACTGGTTTGTGCATCTGTGAATAGACTCGCACTATATTTTAAGTGCTTTCCTAGTACAGACTGAAAAAATGCAGTGGGAAGTTCATAATGCTGCTCGTTAGCTTTTTCAGTTTCAATCGCAATTTCACTACGTTTAAGCATGTTCACAACATCCATGTAACGCTGACTACCCAATTCAGGATCATAACGTCCTTCTTGAATTAAACGCTTTTTACTTAAACTTCGGATCACCGCACGTATAGCTTGATCTGGGATCAGCCCACTTTCGACCAGCTTTAAAGATTGTTGAATAATATAATCCATATTTTGATCTACTCTTTAGGTTGCCACGGAATAAACATTGAGGTTCGTTTTTGATAATCTCGGTAATTTTGACCACGATGACGTAATGCTTGCTGTTCGCTAAACGGAATACCCGTGATGTAATATAAAAATACCCACATCAGTAATGGATAAATCCATAGCAGATAAAGCCCAGCCGCTAATCCTAGAATAGGATAGGCAAACCAATGTAACCATTCAAAAAAATAATTCGGATGACGCGAATATTTCCATAATCCTTGATCCATGGTTTGACCTTGATTATTTGGATTCTGTTTAAAACGATATAGCTGCTGATCGGCAGTGCTTTCACCAATAAAAGCCAGTAACATCACCAGTGCGGCTGCAATCTGTGCCCAATAGATCCATTCATTCCACTGTGTTTTTGGGGAACTGAGTAACGATAGCATGGGATAAGAAAACAAAAGCGCGAGTCCTGCTTGAAACATAAAAAAAGCCAAGAATCCCAAATGTTTGAATTGCCCCATAGCACGGCGCATATTGGCATAACGACGGTCTTCTTCTGTTTCATGCCAGTAACGGCGAAATAAATGCCACGTCAGGCGTAAAAACCAAATGCTGCTTGAAAGTCCAATAAAGATACGCACACTTAGAGGTGCTGTATCCAGCAAAAAAGCCGCTAACATCACATTCAATGCAATACAGAAACTCCATGCTACATCGACTAAACCCGCACGATTGTTATAGCTTACGATGAGCCAACAGAGCAGCATAATCACAACATCAAGTAAAAACAATTTCAAAAACATTTTGCTTACTCCTTGATATATCAATGAATGCTTAGAAGTTAATAAATATTTGCTTCAAACAACATATGTACATCACTGATTACGCCCTCTTTGAATCCTCCTTCGCAATAACATAAATAGAAGTCCCACATTCGAATAAAATTTTCATCAAATCCAAGTTCAAGAACTTGTTCACGAGCAGCTAAAAAATTTTTCCGCCAAAGATGCAATGTTTGTGCATAACTTTGACCAATATCTTCCAAATGTTTTAAACGTAATTTTTGTTCGGATGCCGTTTGCGTTAATACACTGATACATGGAATAAAACTACCAGGGAAAATATACCGTTTAATATAATCAACAGTTTTTAACGCTTTTTTATAGCGTGCGTCTTCAATGGTAATGGCTTGAATTAACCCCAATCCTTTTGGTTTCAATAAATTACGACATTGTTTAAAATAAGTAGATAAATATTGTTCACCTACCGCTTCAATCATTTCAATTGAAACCAATTTGTCGAATTTACCGTCAAGCAAGCGATAATCTTTTAGTTGCACCTCTACCCGATGTGCTAAGCCTGCTGCTTCAATACGCGCCACGGCTTCATCATATTGTGCTTGTGAAATCGTAATCGTTGTTACCTTACAGCCATAATTTTGTGCAGCATAAAGTGCAAAACCGCCCCATCCACTTCCAATTTCGACCAAATGATCCATGGGTTTGAGTTGTAGTTTTTGGCAGATCAAATCTTTTTTATACTCTGAGGCTTGCTCCAAAGTCATTTCAGCATCTTTAAACACGGCACTCGAATACATCATTGATGGATCAAGAAATAATTTAAAGAAATCATTACTCAGGTCATAATGATCTGCGATATTTTTACGACTCCCCTTGATCGAGTTTTTACGCTTTTTATACCAAGCTTTTAAAAAAAATTGGCTCGCTTGAGCAATAATATTTTGATTTAATTGATCCAAAAGATCACGGTTACGTGCCAAAATTTGAATCAATTCAACCAAATGATTGGTACTCCAATAACCACGAATATAGCCTTCAGCTGCGCCTAGCACACCATACTTGAAGATCAAGTCCACCAATTTTTTATCATGAACCTGAACTACTGCTACTAACTCAATACTGTCACCGACAAAACCATTCCACACCCCGCTAAATATAATTTGACCATGACGGAGTTTTAACAAACTTTGTAAAATCAAAGGTAGAGAATCTTGTTCACTGGAAATAAGTGCTTTCATCGCTTTGTTTTTCCTTTTTGTTTATTGGGATGCCGATAAAATGGGACCTTTTTCTTCCATAAACGAAAAGCATTTAGATAAATTCCCGCCATCATTTTGAAAGGTTCAAAGACACTATGAATAGCATATCGATGCTGTTGTGAAGAAACTGTGATGGGGGTTAGTGAAAATCGCATAGTTGCATCAAATTGCAGTACATCTTGTTGAAAAAGCTGCATATGAATCACATTTTGTTGCGCAGAGAAATTAAAACTCCATTTGTAATTGATGTCCATTGGCATAAAAGGAGAAACATGAAATGATTTTTTAAACTCGAATTTATAGCTGTTAAATTGAGAATGTTGTACAGCTTTGTCACGACAGTCGTGTACATATACTTTACGTTCTTCCCATGGCGTGTTGGTGATTTCACTTAGAATAAATAGCGGCTTTTCACTGGCATCAAAAATGAAAAAGAATACCACTGAGTTAAATCGATAACCTAAAGTTCTCGGCAAGGCTAAAACTCGAATCTGTGTATCTAAACCTAGTAGACTATTGGCTTGTTTTAATAATATTTTTTCAATTTTTTGCCGAATTGTTCCATATTCTTCTATTAAAAAATCATTCGGATCAAGTTTGAGTAAATTCCAACGTTGTGATGACCATAAATAAGATTGCTCGGTAAAATAGTGGATTTGATCTGGGTCAAACCATAAATAATTTAACTTTGCTTCAAATTGATGGAACTTAGGTAAATAGCGTCGATGCCGGATCGAGGCGGGAGCTATAGCTAATTCAGTCAGCAACATGAGAACTCCTAGATTAGCTTTTCTATATGCTTCACAACTTGAGCTGCACTACGTACACCATCCTCGTGAAACCCCCATCCCCAATAGGCACCACAAAATGATGTTCGATTTTGTCCATTAATCTCAGACCAGCGTCCTTGCGCTCCTATGGCTGATACATCAAATACAGGATGACGATACTCGCGCTCAACTAAAATCAGCTCTGGTTTAATGTCAAAATTTGGATTCAATGTAGCGAAAATTTGTGTTTGGCAGGACAAGTTTTGTAATTTGTTCATCCAGTAGCTAAATGTGTAATGAACTCTTGGCTTGATATTTTGCGTATCAAAATTTGATTGATCTTCAGTAATATGTACATGCCAACTCGCCCATTGAGATTTCGACTTGGGCATAATTGTCAGATCATGATGCACCACCATTTTATTGTCTTGATAGGAAAATTTGGACAACACCTCCTGCTCTAATTCAGATGGATCATTTAATAACTTTAGACTGTCATCTGCATGACTTGCAAAAACCACCCAATCAAATTTTTGTGTCTCATACTCTGTTTGAACAATCACTTGATCCGTCAAACGAGATACACTGATTACTGCTTGTTTTTTAAACTCAATATTTGCAGACTGCTGTTGAATGGCTTCGACATAACGAGCTGAACCACCAATGATAGTTTGCCATTGAGGGCGATCTTTAAGCTGAAGCATTCGATGGTGTTGAAAAAAACTCACCACAAATTTATAAGGAATTTTTCCTACTTGATCAATCGGACATGACCATAATGCCCCACACATTGGATATAAATGCTCTTGGCGAAAAGCCTCGGAATATCCATTTTGATTTAGATAATCTTCAATACTTAAATTGATCTCAAGATCATTCACCACGACAGTTTTATTTGCTGAATAAAATTTAAAAAGATCAGAAAGCATGGCTCTAAATTTTGATTTAAAAAAATTTTGTGGCCTACTTAGTAAAGAAATTTTTTTTGAAGGGTTATATTGTAAACCCGTAATTAGATTATTGACCGAAAAACTCATATCACTGTTTTGTGCTTTTACACCTAACTCAGCGATCATCTGGCTAAATAATGGATAATTATAATGATTGAATACAATAAAACCACTATCAATAGCGAGTTTTTGCTCATCAATGATCATATCATGTGTATCAGTATGCCCACCAAAATACGTATTTTTCTCAAATATAGTGACCTGATGATGTTTTGAAAGTTTCCATGCAGCATACAGTCCAGAAATTCCTGACCCAATAATCGCAATTTTCATGAAGATTCCCCAGTTGAACTTTTATTGGTGTTTGTTTTAATGAAGATATTTACTTTAGTTGCTGATTGAGCAATTTTACTAAATTCATAGACTCGTGCTGGTATTGGTTTCAATCCCCAGACTAAACCGATCCAAGACATCATTTTTAAAAGATAATAAGTGATATCAATTTGCCACCAATAAAAACCTTGCCTAGCGCTCCCAGCATAATAATGATGGTTGTTATGCCATCCCTCACCTAAAGTAATGATCGATAAAAATAAGTTGTTTCGACTTTGATCTTCTGTTTCAAAATCTCGACTGCCATATAAATGTGCGAGTGAATTAATACATAAAGTGGCATGAATTAATAAAACTGTTGAAACAACAAAGCCCCAGACCAATAGTTGTAGACCTGATGTGGCAAGCGATGGATAGACAACGGCAAGCCACTCACCCAAAGCATAAATTGACACTGCGGTTAGCAGCACAATGATCAAGCTAAAACGATCTAACCACACCAGTTCAGGATATTTCAGCCAATCTTTGACCACTTCTTTACGCGTGGCAAAATTATAATCATTTAAAAACCAGCCTAAATGGCTATACCAAAAACCATAGGTCGATGAATGTGGATCATGTTCTGTATCCGTAAACCGATGATGATAACGATGATGCGCAGCCCACCACAAAGGTCCACGTTGAGCACTCATCGTTCCAATCAACACAAAAACAAATTGAACTATTCGTGAGGTTTGGAACGTTTTATGTGACAAATATCGATGGAAAAATGCAGTAATTGAAAACATTCTTATCAGATAAAATAGCAACATGAAAGTGACAGCAAACCAAGATACCCCGACATAAAATATACCGAGACAGGCAACATGCAGAATAATAAAAGGAATAATGCGTACCCATTGAATTTTCTTGCTTTCTGGAGAACTGGTCTGTACCTGAATCGGACGGGACCAACTGTCTATCCACTGCCTAACACGATTCAACATAGAGGTATCCTAATTTTCTAATCATTGGATTTTATATAAAGAAGTTTAATCAACCCGAAATGAAATTTATGTGAAGTGAATATTTTTTTTCATGACACTAAAACGTTAATGTAGATGACTATATCGGTCAATAACTCCATTTATTTTCATTCTATTGTTATAGCAATATCTTAATTAGTTTGCACATAACGTTGCCATGCCCATACTTGGCTTATATAAAGTATTTAAAAATGTATTGTCTGATTCTCATCACTAAAGTCAAAGGTAATCTCCCCTCAAAATAATCGATTTATGTGCTAAACAGATCGTTAAGGTCAACCAACGTCAAAGTTAAGGTTCAATTAAATTGGGTGAGTGAAATCAAACATAGAAAGATAATTTTGAATAAATATTCAGAAAAAATAAGAAATGATCAGGAAATGGCTTTTACCTAAAGTAATTTGCTATTTCAAGAATGCCAATCAACTTTATTGGCATTCTTTTCATCGAATCATCAATATATTATGGATTTTTCATCAATAGGTTTTAATTGGGGTGGTGTTTGAACTAGCTCAGACTTAGCCCAATTAGGATCATTTAGCATACGTTGTACCTGTTGAACATCTACATCTTTTTCCCAAGAGCCAATGACTAAGGTAGCAACACAGTTGCCAATTAAGTTACTGACTGCTCGAATAATTCCGATCACCCAATCTATTGAAAGAATCAGCACTAAACCAATTGCAGGTATAATTGGAAAGCTGGATAACGTAGCAGCTAAAACAACAATTGCTGATGCAGGAATACCATGCGCACCTTTTGAAGTAAACAAAGTTATAAGCAAGATGATGAGTAAGTCTGAAATTGATAGATGAACGCCAGTAGCCTGTGCAATAAAGACAACAGCAAGTGTCAAGTAGATTGAAAATCCATCAAGATTAAAAGAGTATCCAGATGGAATAACAAGACTTACAGTTGTGTCTTTAATACCGAGTTTTTTTAATTTATACATGACTTGTGGTAACACCGAATCAGATGATGATGTCCCACAGACAATCAAAATTTCTTCTTTAAAGTATCTTATGAATTTAAAAATGTTATACCCTAATAATTTTAATATGAGTCCAAGTATGACAACGACAAAGAAAATAACGGTCATATAGTAAATGAGTATCAAATAGCCTAGATTAACAAGCGTTGCAATTCCGAATTGAGCTACAGTAAAAGCGATTGCACCAAAAACGCCTATAGGTGCCAATTTCACAATAAGCGCCATTATTTTAAAAATAACTTGAGAAATCTTATCAATCAAAGATGCCACTGGAACCTTAGTATCTTTAGGAAGCATTGATAATGCAACACCGAACAGAATAGCGAAAACAACAACTTGAAGAACATCATTCCCTGTAAATGCTCCTACAGCAGTTTGAGGAATCATGTTTAAGAAAAAATCTGATACTCCAGTAACAGCATGAATATTCTCATTATATTTTTCCAACTGTGATGCATCTAATGTTGATAAATCTACATTCATTCCATGACCAGGTTTAAAGATATATGCAACAATGAGCCCTAGTACAAGTGCAATTGAGGTCATGACCTCGAAATAAATTAAAGTCTTTGCACCAACCTTACCTGCTTTCTTTAAATCGCCAGCACCATATATACCTAAAACAATCACGCAAAATATAAGTGGAGCAATAAGCATTTTAACTAATTTGACAAATCCTGTACCTAAAACTTGGAAATTCTTAGCAATTTCTGGAGAAAAATACCCAAATAAACATCCCAAAAATAAAGCAATAATGACTTGGGTAAATAAAGAATTTCTAATTAATTTCATAAATTAGCTCAATGATAGGACTAAATTAAGAAAAGCAAAATGGATGCCAACTCAAATAAGCCCTTTTGAGTTCTTTCAAATTTAGATTACAAATTACCAAAAATAGCCAACTTTTTAACTTGACTAATATTCTTCCCCCCTTGTTTACAGCATCTTCTTTCTCATTTTATTAATGACCCGTGCAGATAGCGCCATCTTTCTTTTTGCTGTTTATTTCCTCACTCATCTCAGGATTATTTTTTATTAATCCTCCTCAATTTGCTAAGATGGAGCTTAGAGAAATTGAGCTAATCGTCTCCCCTTTGTTGATTTAATTTCAACAATCACAAGTACACTTCAAGGTATACTTCCGCTTTGATTAGTTCACATTCACTCAGAAAAATTGGATTCGGTTAGACGGCCAGGCTTTTTTAGATTTATATTTTTTGCTTAAATTCAGGGATTTCATGTACATGAATAACACAGAAATAACGGCTGACTTATCATCTCACACCCCAATGATGCAGCAATATTTAAAAGTAAAAATGCAACATCCACATTCATTAATGTTCTATCGCATGGGCGACTTTTACGAACTGTTCTTTGATGATGCAAAAAAAGCTGCCAAACTGCTTGGAATCACGCTTACGCACCGTGGGAAAGCCAACGGCGAACCTATTCCAATGGCGGGTGTACCTTATCATGCAGCTGAAGGCTACTTGGCTCGTCTAGTCAAAAAAGGCGAAGCGGTGGTGATCTGTGAGCAAATTGGTGAAGTCACAGGAAAAGGACCTGTTGAACGCGGCGTAGTCAGAATCATTACACCAGGAACGTTAACTGATGATGCCTTATTGACGGCAACACAATCCTCCAATCTTGTTGCCTTATGCTTTCAGCAAAATCAAATCGGTATCGCCTTACTTGACCTAAGTGCAGGTATTTTTAAAGTACAGCAGCAAGATTTTAAATCTGAAAATTTAGCGATTGAACTGGCACGATTAATGCCAAGTGAAATTCTAGTCGATGAAGACATTGTCGACCCGAATATTATTGAGCAAATAAAAAAACAAATTGAGTGTCCAATCACCAAACGCCCTAATGTTGATTTTAATTTAAATAATGCACAAAAAACCTTATGTGATCAGTTTGCTGTTTCCACACTTTCTGGCTTTGGGATTGATCATTTACCGCTGGCTAAAGCCGCAGCTGCTGCCTTACTTCATTATGCGAAAGAAACCCAAAAAACGGCATTACCGCATATTCGTTCAATTAAGTTAGAACAAAGTTCTGATTTCATTGCGCTCGATCCTGTCACACGTCGTAATTTAGAAATTATTGATCCACTCTTTGAACATGGAACATCATTATTTAGTTTGATCAATGATTGCCAAACTGCAATGGGCAGCCGATTGCTTGCACGTACGCTGATGCAACCCATACGCGATACACAAATACTCGATGAGCGTCTAGACGCCACAGATACATTGCTCAAAGGTTATCATGAAGCGCCTGTACGTTTAGTGCTTAAAGAAATTGGAGATATTGAGCGTGTTTTAAGTCGAGTCGCTCTTGGAAGTGCTCGTCCACGTGATTTGGTACAACTGCGTCAGGCATGCGCCCAAATCCCATTTTTAAGGCATGCCCTGCAACCCATTCTCAATACTCAACAATCTAAATTAATTGGACAATTAAATGAAGAATTGGGTGATTTTAATGGATTACACCAACGTTTAATGTCAGCCATTGTTGAACACCCTCCTGTTTTATTGCGTGATGGCAATGTCATTGCAGAAGGCTTTGATACTGAATTAGATGAACTTCGTAAAATCCGGGATCATGCAGGGCAATTTTTAATTGATCTGGAAATTAAAGAACGTGAAACAACGGGTATCAATACCTTAAAAATTGGCTATAACCGTGTGAGTGGCTACTATATTGAACTCACCCGTGCTCAGGCAGAACAAGCACCTGAACATTATATACGTCGCCAAACCTTGAAAAATGCTGAGCGTTACATTACCCCAGAGTTAAAATCCTTTGAAGACAAAGTGCTTTCCAGTGAATCTCGAGCATTGGCTAGAGAAAAGCTACTCTTTGAAATGTTGTTAGATGAATTAAGAGCAGACATTGCCAATTTGCAAATGATGAGTGCATCCATTGCACATATTGACCTATTGGCTAACTTTGCGCATCAAGCACGTTTAAACAATTGGAATCGACCAGAATATAGCCCCGATATCGGCATTAAAATTACTGCTGGTCGTCATCCCGTGGTCGAATCATTAAGTAAAGCACCATTTACGCCAAATGATACCCAGCTTGATTTTAATCATCGTATGGCGATCATTACTGGACCAAATATGGGGGGTAAATCGACCTTTATGCGTCAAACCGCATTAATCAGTCTACTTGCCTATTGCGGTAGTTTCGTTCCTGCAAAAGCTGCAAAACTAGGACCTATAGATCGTATCTTTACCCGTATTGGTTCTGCAGATGATTTGTCTACAGGTAAATCTACCTTCATGGTTGAAATGACTGAGACCTCTCAAATTTTGCACCATGCCACCAATCAGTCTTTAGTGCTGATGGATGAGGTTGGTCGGGGTACAAGTACTTATGATGGTTTGTCACTGGCTTGGGCATGTGTACTCGACTTAACTAAACGCATCAAATGCTTATGTTTATTCGCAACCCATTATTTTGAATTAACCGAATTATCAAAAGAAGTCGCAATTGATAATTATCACGTCACTGCTAAAGAATTGAATGGTAATTTGATTTTATTGCATAAAGTACAGCAAGGTCCTGCCAGTCAAAGCCATGGTTTACAAGTTGCAAAACTTGCAGGGATTCCTGCTGGGGTGATTAAAGAAGCACAAAAACGCTTAAAAATTTTAGAGAAGCAACAACAGCAACAATTGCAATCCGTTGTACAAAATGATCTATTTGCCAATGTTGACCAACCTGAACCTGAAACACAGGAGCAGATTATTGAAATTGAAAAAGTCATTGAAATTATTAAACCTTCTCCAGTGCTCGATACTTTGGCAAATATCGACCTAGATGATTTAACTCCTCGCCAAGCACTTGAACAATTGTATGCACTGAAAGCTGCTTTAAAGTCATAGACCAATATCCCAGGACCTGTTTATTGTTTAAGAGGGTTCTGGAAAAATGTATTACAAGTAAACCGATTATCTAAATTCAAAAACATAAAGTTTTGATGTATAAAAAGTCATTAAAACCGATTTGAGGGCTGTAAAATTAAGATTTCCTTTAGACCATTACAATACGCTGAGATTGATTTAATTTGGCAACAGATTGATCGAAAAGAGTTAATCACACATATGTATCTACAACACAGCCAACAACTTCAGCGTATTGACTGCTTTTATGATGTTCTGTGTTGGGATCAGTATCATCTAGAAAATGACCCACCTTTGATCAAACATCTTTGCCAACAAGGTGCAATTTGCATAGGTGGCTTTACTCCGTCAAATCAACTCATCGCAGTTCAGGTCGTATCAAATCAAAAAATTACTGATTATCCTCAAGCGAAGCTACTGCAATATTTTTATGTAGATGCCCACCATCAAAGTCATGGCATTGGCAGTCAGTTGATGCAAACAGCCATTAAATCTGCAAAACAGTTAGGTGCAAAACAACTCTATATTTCAGCAACTCCCACTCAACGTACAGTCGATTTTTATCTCAAGCAAGGCGCAAAGCTTTTAGAAAAGCCTGATCATCAACTATGGTCTTTGGAACCCGAGGATATCCATTTAATCTATAATCTCAGCGAATAGTCCATATAGAGAAATATAGTCAACGATCATTCAGTCTAAACAGACAGCATGTTCGGTTTATTTTTCAAGCAATAAAATAATTTTTGTGTTTTTTCAATATTACAGTTATGCCCTATTTTTAATATGCTTAGCATTTTTTTAACTATACTTTCTCTATAATTATTACTCATACTCACATAAATGAGAAATACATCACAAAATAAACCTTCTTACTATAAAAAAAATTGATTCAGCAGGTTCTTCTATATTAAATATCAATAAAAGCAATTGTTACTTTGTCGCGTTTTCCCTAAAATACACCATTATTAATTAGAACCATATTTTTAGGTAGCTGACGCCATGACCTTTGTTGTCACTGAAAATTGTATTAAGTGTAAATATCAAGACTGCGTAGAAGTATGTCCAGTAGACTGTTTTTATGAAGGTCCTAATTTCCTTGTGATTAGCCCAGACGAATGTATTGACTGTGCATTATGTGAACCTGAGTGCCCTGCAAATGCAATTTTCTCAGAAGATGAATTACCTGAAGGTCAAGAAGTCTTTATTGAATTAAACGCTGAACTTGCACAAAAATGGCCGAACATTACCCAAATTGGCGATCAACCCGAAGATCGTGAAGAATGGAATGGTAAGCCAGACAAATTACAGTATTTAGAAAAATAAGTATTGTTCTAAAAGATCAGCTTAGGCTGATCTTTTTTGCATTTAAATATGTAATTTATACATTTATTTGCAATTTATTCATAATACCCAACCTAAACTAGACTAGAATACTCCGTTACTTGCTTTAGCTAATATTGAGAATGAAATTTATTTTGAAAGGTCTACTTGCTGTCGGTGTTACTACAATGATTCTGGCCGGATGTACATCTTCCCCTCAAAAGAATCCAACAATTAGCACACCGCATGGTCAACGTATTTATATTCCTGAAGAAAAAATTACGATTGAACGACCCATCCCACAAAAAACCATGCCCGCCTCTTATCGTCAATGGTTAATGTATGGTGACAACCAGTCTCGTGCGCGTGGTTATGAACGTTTTCTTGAACAAAACAATGCAGGAAATATTATTCCAAGTTTTGAATTATTTAAAACTGCACGGGATTGGGAAAAATGCGGTAAATCAGAATATATGATTCCAAGTCGAGAGCTATGGAATAATCAATTACCGACATTGAAAGTGTTCAAATATCTGGTTGCATCCAAAGTTTTAACAGACTTTACGGTTACTTCAGTTTATCGTGACCTACCATTGAATCAATGTGCGGGTGGCGCTGGCTCTTCACGTCATTTATTTAATTCAGCCATCGACTTTCGTATAGGTCCTGAAAACCCTCAACCTGAAGATTATGCTTATATTGAACACACCAAGTTTAAACTGTGTCAATTTTGGTCACAGTACGGTCAAAGCTTAAACATGGGCTTAGGTCTATATGCTTCAGGACAAATCCATATTGATACTCAAGGTTATCGTACTTGGGGACCTGACTTGACCCGTAATAGCTCAATGTGTAATTTTTAAGTCAAAGTTCAATTTAAAAAGAGATCGATAAGATCTCTTTTTTTTATGACCAAGTATTTGATCATAAATGAAGCTTATGTTTCTGTATGAACTTTAAAAACTAGGTGATCAATTCGTTTTTTGTGCTTTTAGGTTCTAGATGGTTACCCTACCGTGGGGTGACATGGATGTCGCCGTTGGGTGGAGGTATTTAAACTTTGAATGCAAGGTGTGGCATTGCAAGCTTCTTTACAAGCAAATAATTTATTCTTACAGGGAATTGATTTAATCAAAAGAGATTATATTCTTGCGTCTGAGTTCTTTGACAGGTTGACTATATTTTAGATCAAAACACCTTTAAATAAAAAACGCCCAATGAAATTCATCGGGCGTTTTTTGAAATAAACAAAGTCTATTTCATTTCAATCAACATAGTTTAAACCTAGTCAATTGCAGGCGTATATGTACCATCAGCGATTGCTGCTTTGATACGATCTGCTTCGTCCAATACCAAAGCAAGAAGATTCTTCACGTTATCTAAAGTTGCAACTGGGCTTAAAGTGGTCATTTTCAAAGATTGCACCTGCCCCACTTTAGTCACACCAATATTTGCTTCACCACGTGCAAATAATTCATCTGCAACGTTTTGATTCAATGTATCCAGTAATTCCACAGGGTAATTCTCTGGAACGACACGGAACAACACCGATGCAAATTGTGGATCAACCAGCATTTCCAAACCAGCAGTAGCATTGATGTAATCTGCCACTTCGCGAGTAAGTTTAACGCCATGATCAATCATTGAACCATAAAGCTCTTCACCTAGGTTTTCGATGGTCATCCACAATTTTAACGCATCGAAACGACGCGTTGTTTGTAGAGACTTCGAAACAAGGTTTGGTACGCCATGTTCTTCATCATAAGCCGAATTTAAATATTCAGCTTCATAATGCATGAAACGATAGTTCGCTTCATCTTTCAACAAGAACGCGCCACATGAAATGCTTTGGAAATAGTGCTTATGGAAGTCTAAGGTGATCGAATCAGACAATTCAATGCCATCAAGCATTGAACGGTAATCATTTGATAAGATCAGTGCACCACCCCATGCTGCGTCGATATGCATCCACGCGCCATATTTATTGGTGATTGCGCGGATTTTTTTCAATGGATCAATCGCACCAGCGTCGGTTGTCCCAGCAGTCGCAACAACACAAGCAACAATTTTGCCTTCAGCCTGTAAATGCGCCATAGTTTTTTCTAGTGCATCGACATCCATCTGTGCATTTTCATTGACTGGTACAGTCACAACCGACTGAAAGCCCATGCCCATCATCGCCATGTTCTTTTGAACAGAGAAATGTGCATTTTCAGAGCAAATCACTTTGACATTACGCATCGCTTCGTTTGGAACACCGTCACGTTGAACAGACCAAGGACGACCATCCTCATCTTTCCAATTCTTGGCAATGCACCAGTCACGCGCCAACAGTACACCCATCAAATTAGACTGTGTACCGCCAGAAGTGAACACCCCTGCTTGACCTGAACCATAACCTACTTTTTGACGCAACCAATCGATTAATTGAACTTCCATCAATGAGCCTGCTGGGCTTTGATCCCAAGAGTCCATTGACTGGTTTGTGGCATTAATCAACACTTCAGCAATTTGACTGGTCACCATCGTTGGACAGTGCAAATGTGCTAAAGAATGTGGGTGATGTACTTTTAAACTTTTATTAAGGAAAAGTTCAACCATACGCTCAAGCGACTGGTGAAGTCCTAAACCTTGTTTAGACGGCGCAAAAGAAATCGCTTCACGAAGTTCTTTGATACTTCCGCCTGTGTACATTTTATCGTTTTGCAACCATGCTGCGACTGCTTTAGTCGCCTCAGCCATTGCTGACTCATAGTCAGCAATAGATTGAGCATCATTGCAGAGTAACGCTTTACGATGTTCTGCAAAATCTACCATAAATCAAGCGCCTCGAACTGCAACAAGAGCTTCTGCAACAGCTTTCTTAAAGCGCGCAATTGCATCTTCACACTCTTCTTGAGTAATGATCAACGGACAAAGTAGACGGATCACCGTACCACTGCGACCGCCTTTTTCTAACAATAGTTTATTGTTAAAACATGCTGTTTGAATTGCAGCTGCCAATTGTGAATCAGCAGGAAGCGAACCCATATGATCTGCTTGCTTACGCTCATCCACAATTTCAACACCGATCATCAAACCGCGACCACGAACATTACCGATACATGGGAATTCTTGGGCTAATTTTTTCAATTCAGCTTGTAAGAAATCACCACGTTCTTGTGCATTTTTCGCCAGATTTTGCTCTTTGATTGTTTTAATCGTTGCAAGACCAGTACCCATAGCAAGTTGGTTACCACGGAAAGTCCCCGTATGACCTGCTGGCTGCCAAGCATCAAACTTACGTTTAATCCCTAATACAGCCAATGGTAGGCTACCACCCACTGCTTTTGACATCACCACAACATCAGGTTCAATACCTGCATGTTCAAAGGCAAACATTTTACCTGAACGTGCAAAGCCAGCTTGGACTTCGTCTAAAATCAACACGATATTATGACGTTCAGTCACTTCACGGATTTTTTGCAACCATTTTGCAGGTGCAGACACAACACCACCTTCACCTTGAATCGCTTCAAGGATTACAGCAGCAGGTTTGGTCACACCGCTTTCGACATCTTCAATGAAGTTCTCGAAATAATAGGTAAGAGCATCTACACCTGCTTCACCGCCGATCCCTAGTGGACAACGGTATTCATGCGGATATGGCATAAATTGTACGCCTGGCATTAAGCCATTCACCGCATTTTTAGCAGATAAGTTACCTGTCATCGCTAGTGCACCATGTGTCATACCATGGTAACCACCAGAGAAACTGATCACAGTACTACGACCAGTATATGTTTTTGCCAACTTAATCGCTGCTTCTGTACCATCTGCACCAGATGGACCACAGAACTGTAGACAATACTCTTCTTTTCCACCTGGGAGTTGTTCAAGTAGTGCTTCAGTAAAAGCATCTTTTAAAGGCGTTGTTAAATCTAAAGTATGTAAAGGTAAACCACTTGCTAAAGTGTCTTGAATACTTTTAATCACCGCAGGATGGTTATGGCCTAAAGCCAATGTTCCTGCCCCAGCTAAACAATCGAGGTACTTTGTACCTTCAACATCGGTAACCCAACAACCATGTGCTTCCGCTATCGCTAACGGTAATTTACGTGGATAACTACGAACATTCGATTCCATCTGACTTTGGCGAGTCAAGTAGTATTCGTTTGTGGAAGTGGCAGCAGGATTTACAGAAGTAACGCTCATATCGAATTACCATCTCTGATATGGGTTGAAAGAAATAAGTCGGGTGACTTGTGGTCCTTTGACTCGGTGCTTTATAGAAATCTAGTTAGAGAGCTTTTAATATTCATAACTAGGAGCGCGATAATACAGTTTTTTACAAGAAAATAAATAACTTTTATGTACTTATCTACTCTCCATTTATCGAAAAAAACATTTAGCTCAATCCAGTTCAAGTATTATTATCATACTATGTGACAAAGCAAAGAAAAGTAGACAATTAAAATCACTTTACCTATAAGACACGATCTTATACAAATCCAATATTCTATAAGTGCGTAAATAATTCATTTTAAAAAATTTTTAAATAAAACATTATTGCAATTTCTATGTAAATTATTACAAATGCACCACAAAATCCGCCATAGTTTTTCCACAAACTACCATTATCATCAAAAACAGATTCAATTTATACAATATATCTTTTGGTCATAAAATTTAATCAAACAATTTTTAAGGATGACTTATGCGTTACTTAGCCTTAACCACTTTACTTCTGGGAACTACACTGAGCACAATGACAATGGCAGCTGATAATGATCCGCTAAACTACAACATCGTAAATGTTCAAGCAGATGCGACACGTCAAGTGTCTAATGATGAAATGCATGCCGTACTGTTTATTGAAAAAACCAACAAACAGCCTGCCGAGCTTTCCGCACAAATCACTCAATTAATGAATCAAGCCATTGCGATCTCTAAAAAATATCCACAAGTTAAAGTCGAAACAGGTTCACAAACCACCTATCCTGTATATGACAATGACAATCAAAAGTTAAAAGATTGGCGTGGTCGTGCTGAAATCCAAATCGAAAGTAAAGACTTTAAAGCAGCAAGCCAACTAATCAATGAATTGCAAAACAGCTTCCAAACCCAGTCAATTAATTTCACAGTGTCTGATGAACAACGTAAAAAAGTTGAAAATGAATTAATGGTTGAAGCTTCGAAAAACTTCCAGCAACGTGCGCAAATTTTAACGCAAGCATGGAACAAATCGTCTTATAACTTGGTGAATATCAACATCAATACCAGCAACTCTTATCCACAACCGATTTATGCCGCACGTGCATCTATGGCTAAGTTTGAAGCTGCCGATGCTGGTGGACAAAATATGGCTGCTGGTGAGTCGAAGATCACAGTAAATGCCAATGGTTCTATCCAGTTTAAATAATCTCGTTGATTTAACTTTAAATCAGATTCATAGAAAAAATCAGATTGATAGAAACCGTGCTTAGGCACGGTTTTTAAGTCTTTATGCCTAACAATTTGATTGTTTATTACAAATTCCACTTATTTTAACCAAACCATAGTTTTAAATGATAATCATCATGATTTAAAAATAATATTGAACAGATTAAGATACGCACAATTCCAAATTTTTAAGCGCATATGAATATTTCGATTCACAACACACGCTGTCACTCAGCGTTCAAACCAAGCCCTCTGAGTCTTGCGATTGCAGTTTCATTCAGTTTTATATCCGTAGCATCTTATGCAGAGGATATCCAAGAAGATACGCCTAAAGCCCTTAAAACAATTACCGTCCAAGCTGAAGGAAATTGGCTTGAAGAGGCCAATGCTGAAAAAGTGCATAAACATGCTGGTGCACGTAGCATTGTTGATCGTAAAAAAATGGATGAATCTGCGGTGACCTCCATTCGTGATGCACTAAAGCAAGTTCCTGGTGTGCAAGTTCAAGACAGTAATGGTACTGGTGGAAGTGATGTATCACTCAATTTAGGTGTACGCGGTCTCACCTCTCGTCTCTCGCCACGCTCTACAGTTTTGATGGATGGTGTTCCATTATCCTTTGCACCTTATGGACAACCACAATTATCTATGGCACCTGTGTCAATGGGTAATATTGAATCTATTGATGTCGTTCGTGGTGCAGGTACAGTTCGCTTCGGACCTCAAAATGTCGGAGGCATCATCAACTTCAATACGCGTGCAATTCCTGAGAAATTATCAGGTTCAGTTGGCTTAACAACTGAGTTTGCTACAGGAACAGACCAACTGAAGTACAGCCCAAACCTATTTGTTGGCGGAACAATGGAGAATGGTTTAGGGCTTGCCTTACTCTATTCTGGAACCAAAGGGAATGGTTATCGTGAAGCCAATAATGACATTGATATTGATGATGTGATGTTGAAATCTTCATATCAGTTTAATGACCAAGATGCTTTGGCGGTCAATCTGCATCATTATGAAGGTCGCGGTGAAATGCCTGAGGGTTTAACCACCGCTGACTATGCAAAAAATCCTTACCAATCCAATCAATTTCGAAATTATTTTGCAGGTCGACGTTCTGATGTTTCTGTGAAATATAGCCATAAAGACGAACTGAATAATTTTGAAGTGTTAGGCTATTACGTCGATTCTTTCCGTACCAGTGATCTAGAGTCTGCCATTGAAGGTACTGCAAATAGTCGAATTAGCAACTCTCCACGTGATTATAAATACTTTGGAATTGAGCCACGTTATTCACGTGCCTATAGCTTGGGTAATATGAATAATGAGGTGACTGTAGGCTATCGTTATTTACAAGAAGACAGTTCTGAATTTTCAGGTCGTACAACACCATATAACACGGCAACAGGTATACCAGGCGAACGTTTAGCCAATACAATCAGTGAAGGTGGAACCAAAGCCCATGCACTCTATATAGATAACCGTTTTGGATTAGGCGCATTCACCATTACCCCGGGTGTACGTTTTGAATCGATTAAAACACATAATGATTATAGCGCTTATCAAAGTGGAAAATTCATCAATACAGTACATCCAAAAATCAAATCGGATGAATTTCTACCAAGCTTAGCATTGCAATACAATTTCAATGATCAATGGAATATCTTTGCCAATGCAGCTGTTTCCTTTGGTCCTCAACAATATAATCAGTTAGCAAAAGTTGATGCAGGACAAGCCGTTACGACACTAGATGGATTACACCCCGAAAAATCTAATAACTATGAAATTGGTACCAAATACCTTGGCAATGGTTTAAACGCAGAACTCACTGTATTCTACTTGGACTTTGACAAAGAACTGATATTAGAACGTCCTGATAATATTGGTACAGGGATCTGGACCAATCTTGGTGCAACCAGTCATAAAGGTATAGAGTTGGGCTTAAATTACGATTTTGGGCATCTCTATGACATGCTTGAAGGTCTGAAAGTCTATAGTAATTATACCTTTACCAAAGCTGTCTCAGAGGCTGGCAAATTTGAAGGCAAAGATCTCCCTTACTATTCACGTCATGTAGGGAATTTAGGTCTGGGCTATACATTTGAAAAATGGTCAGTCAATGCTGATATGTTTGCTCAATCTAAACAACATGCACCTGGCTCAGGTAATATTTATCAAACTGTAGAAAGTGCAGATGGTCGTATCGGGAACATACCTGGATATTCGACTTTTGCTGTGCGTACAGGCTATGATTTTGGTCAAGATTTTTATGGTTTAAAAATCGCAGCTGGTATTAAAAATGTATTTGATAAAGAATATTTTACTCGTTCCTCTGATTCAACAGGTGGAAAGTATGTAGGGCAACCACGCACTTTCTATTTGCAAACTTCAGTTAATTTCTAATCAGGTTGGCAAATCAGTTTAGAATTTCAAATTGTTTTTAATTTAAGCACAAATCTCAAAACATGAGATTTGTGCTTTTTTAATTACTTTTATTCGAATATCTTTTATGATTGTTTTCTTAAAAAAAGTTAGAACTTCTGTAATGGAATACGAAACAATACTGCTGAGTTTGGGGTTCTTTGCGTTTTGCGCGGGTTTAATTGATGCTGCCGTGGGTGGTGGTGGATTAGTACTCCTACCTGCGTTAATGCATGCTTTTCCGACTCGAAGTTTAGCCACTGTTTTTGGAACCAATAAAATTATTGCTATGGCAGGTACAGTGTCATCTGCATTTGCTTACTTTAAGAAAGTGACTATCAATTGGAAACTTATCTTGCCGACCATGTTGGCAGCATTTATATTTTCATTCTTCGGTGCGATGTCTGTTTCCTTAATTCCAAAAGAATTGATGCGCTATATCGTATTCTTTTTGCTTATCTTGATTGCAATCTACACTTTTGCCAAAAAAGATTTAGGTAAGATCCACACAGTTTTACAAACTGGAAAAAAAGAAATTGCACTTGGTCTATTTTTTGGTGCATTGATTGGTTTTTATGATGGAATTTTTGGACCAGGTACAGGTAGCTTCTTGCTGTTTTTGTTTGTTAAAGTATTTGCTTTTGATTTTCTAAATGCCTCAGCTTCTGCAAAATTGGTCAATGTTGCCACCAATATTTCCGCAATGTTTTTCTTTATTCCCGCAGGGCATATTTTATGGATGGCAGGAATTATTTTAGCCGTATGTAATGTACTCGGCTCTCTCGCAGGAACCGCCCTCGCCTTTAAATATGGGAGTGGTTTTATTCGAATTTTCTTTCTGATTCTTTTGATCTTTCTAATTGGACGGATGGGATATGATTTATTTCTTTAATCCAAACCAACCATTCAGATCTGCGTTTAGATCGGTTCCCGATGTAAAATAATAGCGTTATAGCCATAATCTAAACTTGAACACTCGACATCAAGCCTATCCCCCCTTTGAGGGTTTTGTTCAAAGGCGACACTCCATAAAAAATTTGGATCTTGTTCAAAGATATAACAAAGTTCAATACAAGAGATATGATTAAATGCATGATATCGGATTGAGTTTAATTCACCATTGCTTAAATCCAAGGCAGAAAATTGCTGAATATACTGTTCTCCAAATTGCACCAAGTCTGTAACCAAAGGTTCAGCAAGTTTTAAAAAGTCAAACTGTTGCTCAGGAAATATCTCGGCATATTCATTTGGAATCAATACATCAACCCATTGATTTTCAATGCTGGCAAACCAATGCTGGAATTCAGACACATACTGGAAATCTTGAAGTTTAGGAAATTTAATCATTCACCTCTCTCACAGTGCTTACAACACAATTAAAACTTACTCAAAATCAGGGCGTGCCCATCGTTCACTCATATGCCAATTAATGATATCAATCGTTGGATCAGTTTCTAGAAATTCATTTTCATCTTCTAATGCCTCTTCATTCAACTGATATAAGTCAGCTTGTAAATCCTGACAAAACTGTTGGAGTAAGTCATCAATCGAATTGGCAACCAAAATCCCCACGTTATAATCATGATCAATAAAAATGACCTGCCCACTGACACCTAAAGCTGTCGGTGCTAAGTCCAAATATAAACCAGTTCTTCCACCGTCATGTGCAAACTGAATCCAATCTCGATGATAAGCATTACTTGGGTTAATTTGCGGATCGGCATGTTCTAACACAAAAAGCTCATCCACAAGATCTGCAAGCTCTAGTCGTCTATTTTCAATTGTGGCAAGAGATAAAAACGCCATACCATAAAACAAACTTCCAAGGTTCTCTTCTTCATTCATACCATTATGCCAACGGTAGAGTGCTTTAAAACCTTCTGGCAATGTTCTTGAAATCTGATGTTCAAAGCCTTCAATCTCGACACTGTTTGCCGCAGGATTCAATGATTGCTTGGCAATTTGTGGCGCATGCTGTTCTAACCAGCTTTGTATATCTTCTAATTGTTTTTGAATCATTTTCATTATTCGCAGAAATAACCTTTGACTAGAGTTTACTCAAAAAAATCAAACAATGACAATAAAAAAGCCACTCAAAAGTGGCTTTCATATTAAAGCATTCATTATTTTTTAAATGGAAAAGCATATTTCACGATACGTCCGAGTACCTGACCATACTGCTTAAGCAAACTGGCATTGTTGTAGTTCAAACCATATTTTTTACATACGGCTTCCACTTTAGGTGCCATTTTACGATAACGGCGCGCAGGTACTTCTGGAAATAAATGATGCTCAATCTGATGGCTCAAATGCCCTGTTAAAATATGGAATGCTTCAGACCCTGTGAGATTTGAAGAACCCCGAATCTGACGCATATACCAATGACCACGGCTTTCATCCTGTAAAACAGTCTTAGGAAAAACTTCAACATCTTTGGTAAAGTGACCACAAAAAATGATACTAAATGTCCAAATATTACGAATACCATTTGCCACTAAATTACCAGTAAATACTGGCAAAGCAGCTGGACCAGCAATCAAAGGAAAAAATAGGTAATCTTTAAAAAACTGCTTACCGATTTTTTTCTGTGTTGGTTTCCATTCTTCTTTAAATTGCGCCCATGTTTTTCGCTTATAGATTAATCTTCCGATTTCCAGGTTTTGGATCGCAACCCCCCACTGAAACAATAAGCAGAAAGGAATTGCGTATAAAGGCTGAAGCAGAAAACCCGGCTTCCAACGTTGTTCTGGAAACAGGCGTAGCAAGCCATAACCAATGTCATCATCCATGCCTTTAATATTGGTATAGGTATGATGTTTATAGTTATGGGTTTGACGCCAATTGTCAGACGTCCCCACAATATCCCATTCGTAAGTTGTTCCTTTAAAACGTGGATCATTCATCCAATCATATTGCCCATGCATGACATTATGACCAAGTTCCATATTTTCCATGATCTTTGCAAAGCTGAGTAAACCTGTCCCTAATAACCACGCGGGTGGGAACCAACCTGCAAACAAACAGGCGCGTCCTAAAATACTGCTATAACGAATAGCGGCATATACTTTTTTAATGTATTTGGCATCTTTCTCGCCAATATCATCCAGCACTTCTTGCTTAATCGCATCCAACTCTCGTGCAAGTTCATCCAACTCAGTCTGACTCAGTTCACGATTTTTGGTATTTTTAAAATATTGAATTTTAACTGGCATATTCATGGTAAAACTCGCTTAAATATCAATCACTAAATCAGTCTGAGCTGTATTTACACAGATTCTCAGTAAATTATTTGGTTCCGCATTCTCTTGACCATTTACCAAGTTTTGCGTTGCGCCCTGCACTTTATTGCATGCACATTTATTGCAGATTCCCATTCGACAGCCATGCTCTGGTTTAACATTTTGCTGTTCTAGACCGACTAAAATTGCCTGCCCTTTTGGAATTGCTATCACTTTATTGGATTTAGTTAAAGTAACATTTACAAAGCCTGTATCATCTGATTTTACAGGGCTTAAACTAAATGCCTCACTTCTAAATTGTTTGGCATTTTCAAACAACTGTTCTGCTGTTGCGACAAAACCTGATGGTCCACAGGCATAGACTGTACTCAGTTCTAAGTTTTTAATCAGGTAGAGATACTCTGTATTCAAACGTGTATCCGCTGGTGCTTCTTGTGTATAAAATACATCGAATTTAAATTGCGGATATTGCTGTGACAATTGTTCAAAATATTGCTGAAACACCACATCACTTTGCTTTTTAACCCAATACAGTAGATGTACAGGCTGTTGATCCATTTGATGTTTCGATAATAAAGCCTGAATCAAACTGTACATCGGTGTGATGCCACTGCCCGCTGCCAATAAAATCAGTGGATGTACCGTTTCAGGAAGCAGCATATCGCCATAAGGTTGACCAAACTCAATGATGTCACCGATTTGGATATGATCAATCAACCATTGACTAACAACACCTTTTTCAACTTTTTTTACAGTAAGCAAGACATGTTGTTGATCCAGTTGTGTCAGACTATATGTACGCTCATAGCGTCGACCGTTGACTTCAACCACGACTGGATGATGTTGACCTGCCTGCCCCATTTTAAAATGACGATTCGTTTTAATTTTTAGACTTACAGTGTCTGCAGCTGATTGTTTCTTTTCAACAATTTCCCCTAATGCTTGTTGAACAGACCACAAAGGATTAATTTTTTGTAGCCAAAAATTGGCAGTATCATTCCCCAATACCATATCAAATATAGACGTTACAGGAGATTTTTGCTTTTCAATAGCGTGCATGTTGAGCTCACCATCTGAGTGAATTTTAATTATTATACACATGTATATATATTTGTATATATAACCGTATTGTATCTAGACATTTCACTTATGTAATCGCAACCGCTATAATGAAAAATATTTTAAAGATTTGATAATTTATGAATCCAACGTCAGCATTACCTCAGAACGCCTCTTCTGTTCAAGATCAAATTCATGAGCTTGAAAAAGTTTCTGTACGTACCGTTGGACGCAAAGCAACCATTACCAAAGAAGAATTATTCCAAGCAGCATTAAATTTAATTGGTCCACAAAAAAGTATTTCTTCACTGAGCTTAAGAGAAGTTGCTCGTGAAGCTGGGATTGCGCCGAATAGCTTTTATCGACACTTTAAAGACATCGATGAATTGGCGATTGAATTAATTGATCGTTCAGGTGTGGTATTGCGTCAAATTTTGCATGAAGCACGCATCAAGGCCGTAAGACAAAGCAGTATTATTCGTAGTTCTGTAGAAGTTTTTATTGAACAATTAGATGCCGATGAAGGTAATCTAAGCTTATTACTGCGTGAAGGCTATACTGGATCAAAACAATATAAATTGGCTGTTGAAAAACAGTTAAATTACTTCCAACAAGAATTACAGGAAGACTTGATTCGAATTGAGCGAATTAATCACAGTAAACTGACTCATCCTGATTTAGTGGCTAAAGCCATTACACAGTTGGTCTTTAATATGGGTGCGAACGTGATTGATTTGCCAGCCGCTGAACGCAAGGAAGTTGCGGAGCAAACCATGATTATGATTCGGATGTTACTTGAAGGCTCTCGTCATCTGGATGAAGCACAAATTAAATAATCCCTTTACTTCAACGACCTCATACTATTATAAGCATCCAATAATGAGCAAAAATCAACAGAATATCCGCGTAGGTATACTTGGTGTGACAGGTAGAATGGGACAAATGCTCGTTCAAGCATCTATTCAAGCTGGATTACACATTACGGTTGCGACAGGCAGAGCCGGAAGTCCATGTATTGGTCAAGAACTCGGTACATATTTCAATAGAGACTCCTTAGATGTCATCATTACTGAAGACTTAGCAGCAGTTATTCAAAATTGTGATGTGGTGATTGATTTCACCACAGCTGAAGCTTTGTATCATCACCTTGAAACCTGTCAACAAGCAAACAAACCAATCATTATTGGTATTACAGGTCTATCTGAAGCATTGAATCAGCGTATTGTAGAAGCAGCTCAAACAATCACTGTTGTACATTCAGGTAATTATTCCATAGGCGTCAATTTATCAGTCGACTTGGTACGTGTAGCAGCACAATTACTCGGGCATGATTTTGAAGCTGAGATAATTGAAGCCCACCACCGCCATAAAATAGATGCCCCATCAGGGACAGCCTTGATGTACGCTGATGCAATTTCCGAAGTAAGGCAGACATCTCTCTCTGATTTAGCCGTTTATCAACGCTCGGGCAATCAAGCTGAACGAGATCCACAAAGTATTGGTTTACAAGCAATTCGGGGAGGAGATATCGTGGGTGAACACAGCACGATTTTTTTTGGTCATGGTGAGCAAGTTGAAATCAAACATATTGCAACCAATCGCATGAATTTTGCTACGGGTGCTGTTCGCGCAGCAGTGTGGAGCATGACTCAACCATCTGGTTTATATGATATGCAAGATGTCATCCATTTTCATCCAGATTAGCATTTCAATGCCAACTCACTTTTAATTTCCATCTAGAGCTTTCATTGAGAACTCAAGCCATTTAAATCTTTATGCCGGAATAACTTTAATTACTTAGCAATAGTGAAAGAATATATTTCATTCAATATTGATGCAAAATATTTCACATAGAATTAAGATTCATATATAAAAATAGTTGTTGTCGTCCAAAGCTAGAGCGGTTTAAATTTAGTTGCGGTTTTTATGACCCATACATCAATTGTATAATTGAGCCAAATTCACATGAAAATGTTAAATGATCGTCAAAGCATTATTGCAAGTTATTTGCTTATGCTGATCTTTTTGTCTTTACTCATTCCACTACATTTACTCGCATCTTTTTTTGCAGGATTTGTTGTTTTTGAAATCATTAACAGTCTAGGTACGGTCACGGAAAAATATATTGATGGTCAACGAGCACGACTGACCATCAGTATTGTACTCGCGATCATTATTATTTCTCTGATTGTATTGAGCATCACCGGCCTTATCAGTTTTGTGCAACATGATTTGCAAGGTGCTGGAATCCATGCCATTAGCGATCAAGTAGATCAAACACTACAAAAACTGCAACTTGAAGTTGCCCAGTATTTCCCAAGTTTTATTCCCTATTCTTTAACTGAATTAAAAGACCAAACTTTTGATCTAATTAAAGATAATTTATCAACTTTAAAAAATACTGGAACTGGTTTTTTACATAACTTAGCCACGATGCTCATCGGGATGATTGTCGGAATACTGGTTTCATTAAATCGCCTACATCCGCAACCTGACCAACCTGCATTTAAACGAGCCATGATCACTCGGATTGAAAATCTTTCCAGCTCTTTTAAGAATGTGGTTTTTGCTCAATTTAAAATCTCATTGATTAATACTTTCTTATTTTTGCTGTTCTCACACCTACTGCTCCCTGCTTTTGGTGTACAGTTGCCCTTTGCCAATACCTTAGTGATTCTGACATTTATTTTTGGGCTTATTCCAATCGTTGGGAACTTACTCTCCAATACGATTATTGTGATTGCAGGCTTGACCATTTCAGTATCTACAGCCGGTATTGCACTGCTCTATTTGATCTTTATTCATAAACTTGAATATTTTATCAATGCAAAAATTATTGGAACCAAAATCCATGCAGCATCGTGGGAAGTATTATTGGCAATGCTGGTTTTTGAATCTCTTTTCGGACTTGCAGGCTTAATTATTGCACCTGTTTTCTATGCTTATCTCAAACTTGAGCTTAAACAAGCTGAAATGATTTAAGTGGAATGCAAAGTAAAACCTCATTCATTCAAAAGACGCTTTAAAGCGTCTTTTTTACAGGTTTGATTTGGTCGTTTTCAAGCAATTATTCCCAAACAATCTCTTGCTTTTGTTGCGCCCAATTATCCAGAAATGGTGCATAACGGCTTTCAATCTTATTACGTTTAATCTTCATTGTAGGTGTGAGCAAATCATTTTCCATAGTCCATGGCTCATTGACAATCACAAAGAAACTCAGCTTTTCATGTGGCTCAAGCTCTTCGTTGATTGTCGTCCTTAAAGTTTTTAATGTATTTTCAATATCATCTTTTTGTCCATTCTGCTTTAAATGAAGCCGTATATCCTCTGCCAACATGATAAAAGCAACAGGCTGTGGTTGGCTCGAACCACCCACACATACAGACTCAATTAAAGCATTGTTCCCCAATTTCTGTTCTGTCGGAACAGGCATGACATATTTTCCTTTAGAGGTTTTAAAAATGTCTTTAATCCGTCCTGTGATTTTTAAACGCCCTTGTTGATCAATTTCACCTAGATCACCAGTACGTAAAAATCCATCTGCAGTGATATCTTCTGCTGTCTTTTCTGGATTTTTATAATACCCCAACATGGTTCCTGGGCTTTTTACTAAAATTTCGCCATTTTCATCGATTTTACATTCTACCTTCGGTTGCACATGCCCAACATAGCCCATGGCAAACTGTCCTACTCGTGTGACATGCGAATAGCCACAGTTTTCAGTCATTCCATAGACTTCGAGCAATTCCAAGCCTAAATTCCTGTACCACATTAAGATATCAATCGGTAAAGGTGCTGCTGCTGTAAAAGCATAACGCACGTGATTTAATCCCAATTTAGTTAATAATTTCTTTTTGAGTAAATTGCCTACAAGCGGAATTTTGAACAAAACTTTTTGGACATGTAGAGGAATTTTTTCATTAATTCCTAAATAAAATTTTGTCCAAAGCCGTGGAACTGAAAAGAATAAGGTAGGTTTAGCACGATTTAAATCTTCTATAAACGTTTCTAGCGAATTTGCAAAATAAACAGTGAATCCACACACCATCAGCGAGGTTTCAATAAAAATACGTTCAGCCACATGAGCCAGTGGTAAATAAGATAATGCTCGGTCATTCTCATTAACTTGATAGATGGTTTTAAGTTCCCGTGCACCTGCCAAAATCGTTCCAAAGCTTTGCATTACCCCCTTGGGTGCACCGGTACTTCCCGAGGTATAGACGATGGTTGCCAATGTATTTTTATCTGGCAAAGCTGGGTCTTGCAGCGGTTCAGTCGTCTGAACAATATCATTCCATGAGGGTGCATCATACTCAGGTGATAAATTTAGAGTGATACATGGCAAGTCTTGTGGAATGACGGGTTTGACTTCATTCCAACTGTCTGCTTTGCCGTCAAGCTTTCCAATAAACAATAATTTTGCTTCGCTGTGATTAAGTACATAGGTCGCACCTTCAGCATTTAATGTCGGATAAAGTGGTACAGAGACATAGCCAGCCATCCAAATCGCTAAATCTGCCATGATCCAATTTGCGCTATTTTTTCCATAAATCGCAATCGCACTTTGTTCAGGTAATCCCAAGGATTGCAGGTAAGCAGCCATTCGTCGAACTTGTGATGCAACTTCAGACCATGTATAAGACACCACCTCCCCATTGGCAAGCGGCTGAACAAATGCCTGTTTTTGCGGTAGATGTTTTTCCCAGTGAAGTAAATAATGCACATGGGTATCATGAAACTCAACAAAATCCTTGTTTTCCATATCGTTTCTTCCATTTATTGTAAATTTTTATCTCTGGTAGAGGCTTTCAGCTTTAAATGTGATTGATGAATATGTGAAAAAAATATTGGATGAAAAAGTGACAATGTACAAACAAACTTCAATCCATATTCAATCCTTGAAACGGAAAGCACTTTATTTTAATAGCATAAAATGAATTGAGATGTATATATAAATTCGCTAATTATTTACGGTTGATACTGGCTCAATCATAGCCCCTTACTCAAACATGATATCTCACTGATAAAATATCAGGTGCTACAATTAAGCTAGCACATTGTGTTTTAATTTTTGGTCACAATCATACCAATCAATATGATTCACTTAATATAAATCAAATAAGCTTTGCTTTTTCTATCAGCCAATTTTACTTATCGTCGCTATCGCGGTTGGCGACATGGATGTCGCCGTCGGTCAAGGGCGATATGGATATCCCCTTTGACTGACGAAAGATTTTTGTTACTTTTCATCTCTGAAAAGTAAAGTATCGCCTACGCGAATCAATTTAAACTTTAGATGTAAAGCGTGGCATTGCAAACTTTATATCATCAAGCAATATATTGATTTTATCGGTCTAAAAATTATATTTACTGTATGATTTTTTAATAGACTCGCTATATTATGCAAGTTTTCTTTAATGGTATCACTCAAAAGAAAAACAGAATGTATTTACTTAAAACTTATTCGCCAGCAAACAATTCATCAATGCATTGATCCTATAAATCTCCATGAATAGATACAAAAAAGCTCCCGAAGGAGCTTTTTTAATACAACAATTAGAAATCGAATTAAGGTTTAACCACAACCAATACTTGAATGGCTTCTGGTGTTACGGACAAGCCATCCAATAAAGCTAAACCTTCTTTCTGAAATTTCTGTAAACGTTGAATTTCATCAGTACGAATACTTGGATTAAATTGTTTTAAATAGCTCAAGCGATCAATTTCATATTGCCATTTACTACCGTAAATCTCTTTCGCTTGTTCTTTAAGTTGCGGTAATGCACCTTTTGCAATATCAAGCGCTTGAGCATAACGCTGCTCAATCACTTCACGACGAGCTTTAACCACTTGGCGACAGCTATTACTATCTAAATGATGCAAATACGGCTTAATGATTTCTGGATCAAGCTTCGCGGTAATGTCCTGACCTGTTTCAGTCAATAGAACACGAATCAATTGCGTCGGTAAACTTGATGGAAGATTCAAAGCTTTTGGTGCAATCACATCTACTTTAAACCAAACCTCTAACAAGATCGTCCCTTGTTTAAGCGCATTGGTTTTAAGAATTGCAACATTGGTACTGCCAAAAGATTGAGTACGAATGATTTCCATCACACTTTCAGTGAAAGGATGCTCAAGTGTTAAATATTGTGCATCTTCACGAATCTGTGCCTGATCACGATAGAATGTCGCAGTAATGCCTTCTTCATCAATATCCAAACCTTGCACTTGCATCTGGTCTGTCGGTTTAATGATGACAGTACCGTTACTTTGCTCATCGAAATCAATATTGGTCGATGCCATAAAACGCTTCATGAACATCGGCAATAAAGTGTTGTCATCATAGTCTTCTAATGCAGTGACAATCTCCTGCGCCACGATCGGACGGCATGAATTGTACTCTAACAGACGGTCACGACCATCTTGCAACTCTGCTTCAAGCGCTTGACGCTGTACATTGACCGCTTCAAGCAAGTCTTCGAAAGCCTGTCCTTTATCTGCCAATAAACATTCTTTTAAATCAACAATAAAGTTTTCTTGCAGCGTTTGCGCTGTTGGAGAAATATTACTGAAAATATTGAGTGCTTCATTATACCAACGGAACATACGCTCTTGTGCAGTACCAATCAGATAAGGCACATGAATCTGAATACGATTTTCTTGTCCAATACGATCCAAACGTCCAATACGCTGCTCTAATACATCAGGATTTGCAGGCAAGTCGAAAAGTACCAGATCCGAAGCAAACTGGAAATTACGTCCTTCCGAACCAATTTCAGAACACAGTAAAATCTGTGCACCATAAGAATCTTCAGCAAAGTAAGCCGCAGCTTGGTCACGTTCCAACAAGCTCATACCTTCATGGAACATTGCTGTACGAATCCCTGCATGGATACGTAACGCATTTTCAAGCGCTTCAACGACTGGACCACTACGTGCAATCAACAACACTTTTTTATGCTTTAAATCTGAACGCAAACGCTCCATGAGCCATGTCACACGTGGATCAGTTTCCATCCATGCGCCATCAAGCTGTCCTTCTTCCGGCCACATTTGCTCACGTAATTTACCATCTTTAGACCAGTTCTCTGGTGCTGGCAAAGCTGCTGGCTGGCAATCACGTCCTGGGAAACCTTGAATCGCTTCTCGTGTATTACGGAATAAAATACGACCTGTACCATGACGATCTAAAAGTTCATGAATGGCACGGAAACGGTGTTCAGGTTGATCTTCAATTGGATGACCCAATAGTTTTTCAACTGCTGCCAAATGCTCGGCTTCAAGAGGTAAATCCGACATCAATACTTCAGCGATTTTCGCAGTATGATGATATTGCTCTTCTTCATCCAAGAAGCGATCAAGTGAACTAAAACGTTGTGGATCAAGTAAACGTAAACGCGCAAAATGGCTTTCTACACCCAACTGCTCAGGTGTTGCAGTAAGAAGCAATACACCTTCTGTCTTTTCAGCAAGCTCTTCAACCAAATCGTAACGATCGTTGCCACCCTCTTCCTCACTCCACATCAAGTGATGAGCTTCATCGACAACCAGCAAATCAAAACCTGCTTCAATCGCTTGTTCACGCAAGTCATCATGGTCGATCATCAAGTCTACAGAAGCAATAATACATTGTTCAGTCAAGAATGGATTGAGTTCAGGATCGTGTTCTTTGATCGAAGCTGTACGAGTCAAATCAAACAGTGAGAAATTTAAATTGAAACGGCGACGCATCTCAATCATCCACTGATATTGCAGTGAATCTGGCACCAAAATCAAAATACGTTCAGAACGACCTGTTTTAAGCTGTTGATGAATGATCAATCCCGCTTCAATAGTTTTTCCTAGACCAACTTCATCAGCCAATAACACACGTGGGGCAAAGCGTTTACCCACTTCATGTGCAATATAGAGTTGGTGAGGAATCAATCCAACTCGTGCGCCAACCAAGCCACGTAAAGGAGAGGTTTGCATATTGGCTTGCATCTGCATTGCCTCAATACGCAAGTCATACCATTCCTTATAATCAATTTGGCTTGCGAGTAAGCGCTCTAAAGGTTTTGATAGTTGAATTTGCGCACCAATACGCGTTTCATTCAATGCCTTTTTCTCTTGCTCACCATTGTCCAAGGTACGAATCACGTTATAACGAATCACACCATTGCGGTCATCAAAGGATTCGACAATCCATTTAATCCCTTCTTGATCTTGAACTTCATCATTAACATTGAAAACAATACGAGATAGAGGTGCATTATTACGTGCATAGACACGAGTTTCGTCACTTTTCGGAAAAAGAATACTGATTGAACGTTCATCGACATCAATCAATACACCTAAACCTAACTCAGTTTCTGTGTCCGATAACCAACGTTGACCTATAGCAAATTGTTGCAATTTTTCCACCTTTATCTCATGTTAGGGCTGAAACATGGTTGCTCAAATCAGGAGAATATTTGAACAAAGTTTACACCCATTACGCAATACTTTTTGACATAAAGCTCATTAAATTTTGAGCGACTTAATTTCAACTTAAAAATTTTGACTAAAACGGAACTGGACAATCAAATTGTACAAGCTCCTCTGTTTTAGGATGATGAAAACTGAGTTGTTGTGCATGTAGACATAATCTTGGCATAAGCTGCTGCTGTTCTACAGTTGCATATAAAGTATCACCAATAATGGGATGACCTAAATATTGCATATGTACACGTAACTGATGTGACCGTCCTGTAATCGGTGTTAATTGCACCCGAGTTACAGCCTGTTCTTGAATATGAAAATGCTCGATTACTTTCCAGTGTGTTAAAGCTGGCTTGTTATGTGCTGGATCTACAATATGTAAAGGAGGATGTTCGGGATCATACACCACAGGAACATCTACAGTACCCTCACCTGCTAAGGTTCCTGCAACAACGGCTTGATAAATTTTAGCGGTTTGGCGCTCTTGAAACTGCCGCGAAATGGTTTTCTGTCCCCATTTGCTTAACCCAAAAACTAAAATACCAGAAGTATCACGATCTAAACGATGAATGAGTAAAGTCTTGGCTTCGATTTCTAATAATCTATTGATCACACAATCTTGTAAATCTGCTGTTTTTCCAGGAACAGTGAGTATGCCTGCTGGCTTATCAATCACCATAAAATCATCATCACGATGTATCAGGTGTTCGGTTAGAAAATTACTCAAAGTTCAGTTCCAATGATCACGCAAACAAGCAGGCAATTCTAAGAATCTTGGACTAAAAATACAATCAAAATTATCTGATTTATTCGATTATTCTAAAGAAACAATAATAAATCGTACAATTATGCAAAAATCATCTGAAATTCTTTAAAGCAATCATGCGTCAAGATACTTTTTGCCAATCTATTTGTCTCAAATACAGTAAAATCATTAAAAAAATAATTTTTAGCTTATTTTTTGGTAGCTTAAAATCTTAACACTGATTTTCTTAAATGCTATAAACAGAAGCATCGTAAGAAAAGAGTAAAGTATGAATAAATTCAATAATAAGTTTACATTGTCAATTTGCCTATTTTCTGCATTTGTAATGACAGGTTGTGCGACCTCTACCCTTCTAAAAAAAGATAATGGAGTTCGGACGCACAGTGTCAAACATGTTTTAACTTCGGACAATGTAGTCGCCTTTGGTAAACCCGCTTCTGGTCTTTCAGATCTCCCTGCTGACAGTATCGTCATTGCTGGGCAAAAAAATAATTATGTATTAACTCAAGGTGGTACACGATTTGCCAAAGTCATTACAGGGCTTGACCCAAAACTGATCCAAATTGATAGAGAACTTACCTTTTATTCAGCAAAGAATGATGGTGAGTTTGCAGGAACGCTTCCGTTGCGCTATATCAAACTTTCTGAAGATGTGACCAAGCAAGACCGTGAGTTTTTCATTGAAAATGGTGCGGAAGAATGTACAACCTCAAGTGACCAACGATTAAAAGCACAACGTTTCTGCTTTAATATTGCCTTGTCAGGTCGTATTTATCCACCTGCTTCAAACATTGCATCCCTAAAAGCATTAAGCAAACCCTATCAAGTCAGTATTTATACAACTGAACAGGTAACAGATTACTCAAAAGCAGGAAGTAAAACAGCAGATAAATTGGTGCTTTTCCCATTCGCAGTCGCTTTTGATGTCGTCACTTTACCGTTCCAAGCGATACATAAAATTTTTGATTGAACTTTATCATAAACCATAACTTTGATCGTGTTCTTGTAAGTGATAGGTCTGATAAAAAACTAAATTTTCGTTCTCAGTGAAAATTTAGTTTTTTGTGGCTGGCAAAATTCTATAAAAACTCCACCAAAAATTGAGCTTTACACATAGCAATCCAGATGCCCCCCAATTTAATATATTTTTCAAAACGTGGCTGGCTCAAATAAACCAATTTAAATTTAACACTTGAGCTTCGAGTCAACTCCAATCTTAGAATCAAATTTAACTCAATCAACAAAGAGGTTGTTTTATGCAGATTCTATATAGCAAAGGGTACATGCGATTAAGCATAAGTTTTATTTTATTGGCGCTGTTAATCACGACTTCCATCATGCCCACTAAACATGTTCGTATAGAAACCAAAATCGTGATCCATAAGCCTATTGAACAGGTGTGGGCACAATTTAAATGTGTTGATGCTTATTCAAAATGGAATACTTTATTCAATATAGAAAAATTCCCAACACAAGTTGGAGAACAGATCAAGGTTGATTTATACGATGAGAATGGAAAAGTAAAAATTCAAATGCAACCCGTTGTGCTCAGCTTAGAAAACTATCATCTTGAATGGGAAGGAAAATTGTATGTCAATGGATTGTTTAATGGTCGTCATCAATTCATTTTTCAGTCATTGGATGAGAATACAACTGAACTTATTCAAGCTGAAGATTTCAAAGGGCTACTTATTCCATTTTTAAATCGAGCGGTCATTCAACCAACATTACTCAATTTCAGAAAAATGAATGTATCATTTAAGACTTATGTTGAAACTTATAACTTAGATTCAAATCCATGTTCCGACACTTTTAACGAGAAAAAATAAAATGAATATTAGTCAATTTTCAAAAAAGCATGGCGTATCTCCAGATACGCTACGCTTCTACGAAGAATTAAAAATACTTGTCCCAGATCGTTTGAAAAATGGTTATAGAAACTATCAAGCGCATCATGAACAGCAGATCAAATCTATTATTGCGCTAAAAAGCATTGGTTTTAGCTTAATAGAAATCAAACATATCCTTGAGTTAAGTCAACAGCCTGCATCTGAAAACTGCAATATACTTTCCAACCAACTCATTGATGAAAAACAAGCTTTGATTCACCAACAAATACAATTGCTCGAATATGGAAAAAACACCTTGGATCATCTCAAACAATATATCAAGGAGAATAGCTTTATCGAAAATCAGCACAATATTGAAGAAATGATCGAAAACTTATATCAGTTGAGTAAACAGGCGAAAGCGCAATAATGTCATCATGTAAATACTTAACTTTTGCTAAAAACAAAGCATCAGTTAAAAGATTGACTATATTTACAGTCAAACCGCCTGATTATTCATACACGTGATTCGATTTCAATCATACATATCCGAGCGCTTTATGCTTTTATACAAATTATTAGAAGCTTTTAGAGATTCATTTATTTTTTACTTTTGAATAGTCGATGATCTTTCTATCATGAGATGAAATGGATGTTGTCATGTTAAGCGGGTGTATATGAGCAAAAACCAAGCACCACTTTGGTTGTAGCACAAGACTGCCGTTGAACAAAAATTGCTTGAGCAAAGTAAAGCATCGCCTACGTAAAACGATTTAAACTATAGACGTAAAGGGTGGCAATGAAAGTTTTTATATGATTAAACAATAAATTCATCGCATTGATTCTATTGATTAAGAGAAATATATTTTACCCTATGAATTTCTTAACAGATTGAATATATGACTAGCCATCTAGATTGAATGATGAAATCTACATAACAACCGCAACTCATCTCAGTTTTATTGAAAATTTGGATTCATGCTATTTGCAACAATTAATTACAACGCTTTGGATACTTTGCTTTGGCAAAAAATTAAATACGTTTCTATCCATTAAAGATAAATATTTGTTTCAATATGGATTAAAGTCAGTAAATAATTTTTGAAGAAGCATAAAATCAGAGACAAAACTGATTGAAATCGGATATATTTTCACCAAACCTGAGCCATTTGGTAAAAGTTTAAACAAATTCACAAAGTACCTGTTGTAAAAAACAACAGATTCTTTATAATTCACTCAAACAGACAAGTCTGTCTATTTAGCTGAAATAAAACCGAATGACATGTGCATTCAGAGGGTAAAAGAAATAAATATAAGAAGACGCTTAAGCATCTCATCATCTTAACGTTGATTGTGAATGCAATAAGCGTTAAGTACATAAGAAACTTATCAGCAAAGCGCGATAGCATAAAGTTATCGCGCTTTTTTATTTTAATATTCAACAGTGAAGCTTGGACATAAATTTATGCATAAGCTTCAATTCGACATAAACTGTCCTGCGAATTTCAATATTAAGAAGTGACTGCCAATTCCATTTGGATCAAGGTTTCTACTCTTTTCCAGTAATCATCTAAATTCACTTGCTTGGGATCAATCTGAGCTTGAATCGTCATTCCATCAAGGATACTCGACAAAAAACCTGCCATTTGAACATCTTGTTTTATACCTAAATGACGTAGAGCATGACTCAAATGCCCTTTTAACCATTCCTTATAATCAATTGCTGGTTGCAATGATGAAGGATATATTTTTGAAATTTCTTCAACCGCTTTTTGGAACATACAACCATTAAAATCTGCTGAATGAAACCAAGCGTTGTACCACACAAAAATAGCTTTGATATGAGATAAATAATCGTCAGGATCACACTCGGCTATAGCAGCACCTAGTGATTGTTGCAAATTATGATTTCTAGTCACTAAACACTCTTCAATCAATTTCGCTTTAGATGGGAAATACTTATAAAACGTCATTTTTGCAACGCCTGACTCACTAATAATCCGGTCTATACCAATAGAATTATAGCTATAAGAATTAAAGAGTTTCAGCGCTGTATTAATGATGTCCTCTTTTTTTGACATTTATTTTTACCCAACGTATAAAAATTTAAGATTAAAATTAAGGCATTAGCTTATAAGAGCAGCACATATATAGGCGTTACTTCACGATATGATAGGAATTATATCTTAAATTTGCAACAACATAGATTTTTTGCACAAAACAATCTTGAACAAAGGACAAGTGTCTGAAATATAAAATATTAAAATTGAGTTAATGCTAGCAAATTAATTTATTTTTGACTATGATAAAAACGGTAAAATTAAAATTTCAATGCAGCATATGAACATATTCTCTTTTACGCAATCAGAACATACTCGTCTTGAGTTGCTGCAGTTCATCCAAAATTCTTTAAAACCTGAAATATGGCAACAAAATACTCAAGCTGTAAATCATCTCAAGCGACTGACACAACAACATCCTCTATTTAAACATCCAATATTAGAGCAACTTCATCAATGCCAATTTAGTTTGGATCAATTAAAATTTATCCATATCAATTATTTTACTGCTATCGTTAAAAATTTTACTGATGCTTTAAGCATGGTAATCTACCAAGCGTACAAGTTGGAACAAAACTCAAATATCTTAGAAGAAAATAGAATCGCATCAAAAATTTATGCACGTTACTTGCTGTCGCTCAATTTAATTGATGAATTGGGTTTCAATACCCATCAACTTGAACAGAGTTCAGCTGCTAAATCTCATCTGGTGTATTTCTTAAAATTAATGCAGCAGTTAGACCTAGAACCATTGGATCAAAGTAAAACTCAAATCGAAGCATATGCACTCGCCGAGTATATACAAAAACATTTGTCCTCTTATGCTGACCTTCTGCTGATTTTGGCGTGCACAGAACTACAGGTGATCAAATTTAGTGAAGCATTGCGAAACAATATGGCGATTTATAATAGCATCTATATCGAGGGCTACTATGCATGTCATGGTCTGGCTGACCAGGAGGCTTCAACACTCGCCAATGATGACAATCATCAAGATGATATTTGGACATTGCTTGCACAATGCTACTCATCAGAAAATCAACAACATCTACAGCAAATTCAGTCTGAATATTTAGCTCTGTGGAATAATTTTTGGAGCAAAATGAAAATTTGTACTGCAACAATTTAATGTTTTTTCATCAGCCAAATTTTATCTAACATGTTTAGTTGGCATCATTTGCTGGCACTGCGATCATATTTTGCGGTATGGCGCCATGAATACCAACGATATTAAGGGTGGAGCATGATATTTCTTTAAAACGACAGCAGTAAAATCAAAGTGAGGCTTTATTAGCAAAACTTGCACTATTACGATTGAGTGAAAATCGCTCAGTCGATATTCCCTCTGGATACGAACTCAACCAAAAACAAAAATCATCAATATTTTTCGCTTCACCCCACTTTTCTCAATCAAGATGCGTTTTTCATACATATCCGAGCCGAAGTTCTTATCCCCTACCTCTATACTTTAATTTAACGCGACTCTAAAGCTGGTTGTGAGGCAGTATTTTGTTTACGTTCTTGATTCGCTTTTTTAATCACCTGATATCCACCCGTTAACCCTAAAGTTGCCATAATCACTGCGACAATCAAATCAGGGAACATACTTCCCGTACCAAATACACCGATTGCAGCAAAAATTACCGCGACATTCCCAATCGCATCATTGCGGCTACACAACCAAACAGATTGCATGTTCGAGTCTCCATCTCTAAATGCATAAAGTACAACTGCTGAAATCACATTGGCAATAAGAGCAAGGACACCAATAACGCCCATTGTGATTGCTTCGGGCGGAATTCCCTGTATATATGCATAAACAGTTTTTGCAATTACCACAAGTCCAAAAATTGCCATGATTGCGCCTTTAAATAATGCAACCGTTGCTCGCCAATACAAACTTGCCCCTAAAACAGCCAAAGAAACTGCATAATTGACAGCATCACCAAAGAAGTCGAGTGAATCAGCCCATAGTGCTGAAGAGTGTGCATAAGCACCACCAATCAGCTCGACAAAAAACATGGCTAGATTAATAAATAAAGCAATCCACAAAGCCGTTCTAAACTTACTATTCGGTTTTTGTGGTGCAGGTTCATGACTGCATGTACATGCCATGACATATCTCCTGAGTGAAATATCAGTTGTTGATTTGTCTTTGCACAAGCAACCTCATGATTTTTTTTAATGCAATTGCAAGCGGTATAGACAATAATCAAATTAAGCTATACTGCTATTTAAAACTATGGAGTAAGTCCAAGGTCAAGCAAAAAATAGAGGAATAATCATGCAGCAGTATTTAATCAGTGATCTTGCAAAAAAAACTCAACTTTCAACTGATACTGTACGTTTTTATGAAAAAAAACAGCTCATTCAGTCCAGCTATCGCGCAGAAAACAATTATAAATACTATGATGAAGATTGCTTAAAACGACTGATTTTTATCAAACGCTGTCGTTCATTGGACATGACCTTACATGAAATTACCCAACTTTTAGAACAAATTCAGCATCCTGAACAGGATTGTAAAGTGATCGATCAGTTGATCGAAGAACATATTCAACATGTCGAAACGCGTATTCATGAATTGCAAAATTTTAAATCTCAATTACAACAATTACGTCAGTCCTGCTCATTAAATACCACCATTGATCACTGTCAAATCATCAAAAAACTGGAAGCCTCAGAATAATTGATTTACTCCGATTATTCGCTCAGTCCTATGTTTCACTGAGTTCTGGTTTATTGAATTTTTTGAAATACTGTTTTATGTAATTTCAACGATACCCCCACCAATAAAATCAGAACTGGAACTTCTACCAATGGACCAATGATCGTTGTAAAGGCAACAGGCGATGCCAAACCAAAGGTGGCAATCGCAACCGCTAGCGCTAATTCAAAATTATTGCCTGCAGCCGTAAATGAAATAGCCGTTGTTTTGGCATAATCATTTCCTATCCATTTACTCATAAAAAAGCTTATGAAAAACATCAGTACAAAATACAGAACCAATGGAATCGCAATCCGCAATACATCTAAAGGAAGACTAATCACATCAGCCCCTTTTAAGCTGAACATTGCCACAATGGTAAACAACAATGCCAGTAAACTCATTGGGCTGATTTTAGGGATGAAAATATTTGTATACCAATCTACCCCCTTCATTTTGACCAGTATCACACGGCTCAAAAAACCCAAAAGAAATGGAATGCCCAAATAGACTAAAACAGCATGGGTAATGGTCCAAAAACCGACGTCAATGAATTTAGCTTCTACACCAAAATACGGAGGTAAAATACCAAGAAACAACCAAGCATAGCTACTAAAAAAGAGAATTTGAAAAATGCTATTGAAAGCAACCAAAGCCGCAACGTACTGATTGTCACCGCCAGCCAAATTATTCCATACCAACACCATAGCAATACAGCGCGCCAGTCCAATCAGGATCAAACCCGTCATATATTCAGGATACTGATGTAAAAAAATAATGGCTAAAACAAACATCAAACACGGTGCAATCAACCAATTTTGCAATAAAGATAAAAGCAGTGTTCGCTTGTCCTTAAATACCTGTGGTAGCGTTTTATAATCCACTTTGGCAAGTGGTGGGTACATCATTAAAATGAGACCCATCGCAATCGGAATATTGACTGAATCTAAACTTAAATGATTTAAATTTGTCGATATCTGCGGGAAAAATATGCCAATAGCAATTCCGAATGCCATAGCCATAAAAATCCATAATGTCAGATGTCGATCAAGAAAAGACATTTTCGAAGTCTGCTGGGTGAAACGCATCATGATTTACTCACAGCAATGACTAATATTCATCAGACCTGAATGTTTTTCTATCAGGTTGTGATTTGCCAAGGTGATAATATTTAATATTTCATTCGCCCAATCAGGAAGTTCAGGATTCAATCGGTAATACACCCATTGCCCTTTTCGTTGATCCAATACAATTGATAGATTTCTCAACAAAGCCAAGTGTCTAGAAATCTTAGGTTGACTTAAATTCAAGACCTCTGTCATTTCACATACACAAACACTGTCTTTTGCCACCAACATTTTTAAAATATCTAGACGTGTCGGGTCAGATAAGCATTTAAAGAAATCTGTTTGATGCATAACGATTGCTCAATTTATTCATTTACCATATTCAGTATTGCGAATATACGCATATCCATATATAAATACAAGATCACAAATCACTATGGCGCCATAAAATCTATGTCATCTCAAATTAAAATTTATCACAATCCTGACTGTGGGACTTCCCGCAATACTCTTGCACTGATTCGCAATGCGGGAATAGAGCCAGAAATCATAGAGTATTTAAATCATCCACCCAGCAAACAACAGTTGATTCAGCTCATCCAACGATCGGGTTTATCTATCAAAGATGTACTACGTAAAAATGTTGAAGTTTACACAGTTTTAAATTTAGAACGGCAACAATACAATGATGATCAGCTCATCGAGCTCATGCTGCAACACCCTATTCTGATTAATCGTCCTTTCGTCGTCACTGAATTAGGTGTTCGTTTATGCCGTCCTTCTGAAATGGTTTTAGATATATTATCTGCCCCACAATTACATCCATTTTCTAAAGAAGATGGTGAAATTATTATCAATCAAGCATTAAAAAGAGTGAAATAATTCTTATCGACCTGCATAAAAGAAATATAAATTAAACATAAATGATTGAATTAATTTATTTTTAACTGTAAATCAACCTAATAATCCTGAGTGTTTTACTAGGTTGAATCTTATTTTTAAACCCTTACAATAAAACCATATTTTTAGTATGCCTTTAGATTTTTATGCGCATCTCTCACATTACAGAACTTCTCTCTCCAGCAGGTTCACTGAAAAATATGCGTTATGCATTTGCCTACGGTGCAGATGCTGTATATGCAGGTCAACCTCGCTATAGTTTAAGAGTTCGTAATAATGAATTTGATCATGCCAATTTAAAAATTGGAATTTCCGAAGCACATGCGTTGGGTAAAAAATTTTATGTTGTGGTCAATATCCAACCGCATAATGCTAAATTAAAAAACTTCATTCGCGACCTTACACCTGTCATTGAAATGCAACCTGACGCGCTCATCATGTCGGATCCAGGCTTGATTATGATGGTTCGAGAGAACTTTCCACAGATGCCGATTCATCTATCTGTACAAGCAAATGCAGTCAATTGGGCAACAGTGAAGTTTTGGAAAAATATGGGACTCACTCGTGTAATTTTGTCACGTGAGTTATCTATCGAAGAAATTGAGGAAATTAAGCAGAATGTACCCGATATGGAAATTGAAGTTTTCGTACATGGTGCACTCTGTATGGCTTATTCCGGTCGTTGCTTACTTTCAGGCTATATGAATAAACGTGATGCAAATCAAGGCGCTTGCACCAATGCATGTCGCTGGGAGTACAATATTCACGAAGCAGCAGAAGATGCATCTGGGGATGTCATTCCAGTCCAATCACTGGAGACAGCATCAGTATGTTGCAACAATAAAGATGCCGACGAGCAACACGCCATACAACAACATCAATTTGGCGAGCCGGTTTTATTACAACGTCATGAAGAAGATATGTTTGCTGCTGAAGAAGATCAGCATGGCACCTACTTCATGAATTCTAAAGACTTACGTGCCGTTCAACATGTAGATCGCTTAACCAAGATGGGCATCCATTCTTTAAAAATTGAAGGACGCACCAAATCTTACTTTTATTGCGCAAGAACGGCGCAAATCTATCGTAAAGCAATTGATGATGCACAACTGGGTAAACCGTTTGACTGGGCGTTGATGACACAACTCGAAGGTTTAGCAAATCGTGGTTATACCGAAGGTTTTTTACGCAGACATGTGCATGCTGAATATCAAAATTATGAAACGGGCTCATCTCGTTTTGACCATCAACAATTTGTGGGCGAAGTGCTAGAAAGAAATGAGGATTACATCAAAATTGATGTAAAAAATCGCTTTGTAGTCGGAGACTCGCTGGAGCTGATGACAACATCGGGCAATATCACCTTTACGCTTAATCAGATATTGGACAAAAAGAGACAGCCTATTGTGGATGCAAAAGGATCTGGGCATATTGTCGAAATCCCAATCCCTGCGGATGTTGATATGCAATATGCTTTATTAATTAGAAACTTACCTAATTCAACTGCTGATATTTCAGCGTCATCATTGGCTTACCAAGCAGTATAGGATATCAAAATGGCTTTAATGATTACTGATAAATGCATCAATTGTGATATGTGCGTTGCAGAATGCCCCAATCAAGCAATTTTTGAGGGTCAGGATATTTATGAAATCGATAGCGAACGTTGTACAGAATGCGTTGGATTTTATGATCGCCAAACTTGTGTAGATGTTTGTCCTATTGAATGCATCGTTCAAAATCCTGAGCACATTGAAAGCCAAGCGCAATTGTTAAATCGTTTTCATTATCTAAGTTTCTTTGGATAGAAAGTTTTTTTAACAAGTGCTGATCTTGGAACGTATTTTGCTTTATTAATATATCAGCAAATAACAACAACAATAAACAACATGGAATTGGGCAGTGGCAGCGCAGCTCATTAACAGGGTAAAACAATAAAATTAAGGAGAAGCCAAAGTGTATTTGGGGAACACTTTGGCTTTTTCTTATTGAATTAGTCCAAATAACCCTGTGAAAATTTCTCTCTGCACCATCTTTTGACCTCTTCAACAACAAAATCTGCGTTAGGCAATGTCAATAAATAATAGTTCCATGCTGTTTCAATATGTTCAGAAACGATTTTCATACGTCCGTGCTTTAAGTCATTGGCAATTGCGGTACGACTTAATAATGCCACACCCTGCCCTGACAATACCGCCTGAATTGCATGGCTTTCCTGCGTATAAAACACTTGTGGTTGTCCTGCATGTATATGCATACCTTGTTTTTCAAACCATTTTTGCCAATTAACACGATTGGGGCAATATTCATCTCCCCAAGTGAAGTGAATCAATGGTACGCTTGACCAATCCATTGATTCTATATCTAAAGAAGCATACCCAACAGCAACATATTCATCCGTTGCAAGAAATTCAGCATTAACATGTTGATAGCCTCCAGAACCATAACGAATCGCTAAATCATATAAACCAGAAGCCATATTGACCAAATCATAACTTGCATGCACCCGAAACATAATATTGGGGAAACGCTGTTGCAATTCGGGCAAATGCGGAATGATCCACTCACTTGCAAAAGATGGTGTCGTTGTGATGGTGAAAAGTCGTTGTTTATGCTGTTCAAGTTGATGTAAAGCAAATTGAATCTGTTCAAATCCAGACCGCACATGCTTCAACAAATAAGCCCCTTCAGGTGTCAGCGTAATTGATCTTGTACGTCGTTCAAACAATTGTAAATTCAATTGCTGTTCTAGCTTTTTGATGCGATGGCTTAAAGCCGTTGGCGTTAAAAAGAGCTGATCTGCTGCTTTCTTAAAGCTCAGTTCTTCTGCGACATATTGAAAAGCCAACAATTGTTCGAGTGTATTGTGTAAAGCCATGAAATCACATGCATGGATGAATTAAATTCATTTATAACATGTATTTTTATCGTTTGTCGTTTTTTTCAAATTAAATAAAAATCATAATGAATACATCAACAACAGCGTATTAATATGACGAATATACTTAAAATAGACACCAGTTTAAGAAGTGGTATTTCTGGAACACACCCACATGGTTCTTTAAGCAGACGTTTGACGGAATTATTTATTCAACAATGGCGTGAAAATGATTCATCTATTGATGTTAAGTATCGTGATTTAGGACAAAATCCCATACCTTATATTGATGAAGAATGGATCATTTCAGAATTCGGCTATGCAGAATCCGAAGAAAAAGCACAACAACGCTTAAAACTCAGTGATGAACTGATTCAAGAAATACAATGGGCGGATGTAATTGTACTGGGCGTACCCATGTATAACTTTGGACCTCCTGCTCATCTAAAAGCCTATATTGATCATCTTGTGCGTATGAATAAAACCTATTCTTTTGATATCACCCAAGCACAGCCATATTCAGGTCTGATCGATGATCAAAAAAATCTGGTACTTCTTTCTGCTCGTGGTGGACATGATTTTGATTCAGCTGATGCGCCTTTTGCCAACCATGTAGAGCCTGCTATAAAAACTGCATTTAATTTTATCGGGATCAAAAAAATTCATGAAATCGCCATTGAACATCAGGAAACTGGCGGCACGTTGCTAGAAAACTCTATCCTTGCTGCTGAAGAAAAAACCCGAACACTTGTTAGAAATCTACAGACAAAAACAACCCCATAAAGTCATTCAAAATTTATGACAAAAAAAGGAATTGAGCTGTTAGCAACTCAATTCCTATCAAGGGTAAAGCCATCAGTTGAACAGTGCTAAAGTCAGTATCATCGAGACTATGCTGACTTTACACTTCAACAGTGTTCAAGTCATTATTGACCTGAACGAATAATATAATCAAATGCAGATAAAGAAGCTTTTGCACCTTCACCAGCGGCAATGATGATTTGTTTATAAGGTACGGTTGTACAGTCACCTGCAGCAAAGACACCTTTCACATTGGTTTCATTGCGATCATTCACCACAATTTCATTTCGATTAGAAAGTTCTACAGCAGTTTCTTTTAGGAAATCTGTATTTGGCAATAAGCCAATTTGTACGAAGATTCCTGCGAGTTCAAGGGTATGAAGTTCATCAGTGGCACGATCTTTATATTTCAAGCCTGTCACGACAGAACCATCACCAATCACCTCCGTAGAAAGTGCATTCATGATCACTGTAGTATTTGGCAAGCTATTGAGCTTATCTTGAAGTACTTGGTCAGCACGTAGTTTAGTATCAAACTCGATCAAGGTAACATGCTCAACAATACCCGCAAGGTCAATCGCTGCTTCCACACCAGAGTTACCACCACCAATCACAGCAACTTTTTTACCTTTGAATAATGGACCATCACAATGTGGGCAGTATGCAACACCACGTGTTTTATACTCTTTCTCGCCAGGTACATTCATTTCTCTCCAACGTGCACCTGTTGACAAGATGACTGTTTTTGATTCAAGTTTTGCACCATTTTCCAGTTCAACTTCAACCAAACCATTGGTTGTTTGATCCGCACCTACAATGTTTTTTACTTTTTGTAAGTTCATAATATCCACACCGTACTCACGTACATGTGCTTCCATATCAGAACCAAACTTTGGACCTTGAGTTTTCTGTACAGAGATAAAGTTTTCAATATCCATGGTATCCATAACCTGACCACCAAAGCGCTCAGAAACAATACCTGTACGAATCCCTTTACGTGCGGCATATACCGCAGATGTTGCACCAGCAGGTCCACCACCAATCACCAATACATCAAACGCGTCTTTAGCATTCAGCTTTTCAGCATCTTTAGCCGCAGCACCGCTGTCTAATTTCGCAACGATTTCTTCCAAAGTCATACGACCTTGACCAATATGTTCGCCATTTTGGAAAACCATCGGGACAGCTAAAATTTTGCGTTCTTCAACTTCATCTTGGAAGAATGCACCATCAATCATGGTTGCAGTCGTACCAGGGTTATTAATCGCAATTAAGTTCAATGCTTGAACAACATCTGGACAGTTATGGCAACTTAAAGAAACAAACACATCAAAGTTTGCTGTAAGGTTCAAGCCTTTCACTTGCGCCAAAACTTCATCAGAAACTTTTGGTGCATAACCAGAAACTTGTAACAAAGCCAAGATCAGTGAAGTGAACTCATGTCCCATTGGCAAACCAGCGAAGAATACACGTGGTTGCTCACCTACTTTTGCGATACCAAAGCTAGGTTTACGCTCATTTTGACCATCAAAACGAGCTGTGACTTGATCTGAAAGTGCCGCAATTTCAGTTACCAACTCTTTAATTTTATCTGATTTCTCAGAACCATTTAAAGAAGCAACGATTTCAATTGGGCTTTCAAGACGCTCTAACAAAGTTTTTAATTGAGCAGAAGTATTTGTATCTAACATGCTAACAATCTCCAAGGGAGTAAATTTCTTTCGTTGAATGTATATTACGTCTATTTAAAAAATAGATAAAACAGTTTGTTTTCATTAAATCAATCGGTTTTTTAGTTTAACCTTTATCTGTTTAATATGCATCATTGCTTCCCCCTTATCATACTTAAATTTTTAAATTGCTTTTCTATATCGGGGCATTGTCGATAAAATCAATCGAAATCATTGCAACCTCGAAACTTAAAATTAAATTAATTTTCAATAAAAATAATATTTCTTCGACCATCTTTCTACAAAAAAACGTGCGCGACGATTGCACAAAGTTTTAAGCTAAATTGATGTTGTCGTTTCTCCTATTAAGTACAACAACGTGTACTTAATCACAATTTCTAAATACATCAGTGATGAGGTAAAACAATGAAAATAGAGTTCGTATTCGATATCGTCTATCCAATGAGCTATGTTGCGTTTGAAAAACTTAAACAGCATTGGAATCAGCCTACGGCGAAAAAAATCGAATTATTACCTGTGCAAGTTTTACCAGAAATTCCGGAACAAGGCCTCGATATTTACCAATATTTGACTGAAAAATACGGAACTAAAGAGGCAAATCGTAAACTCGATATGGCAAAATTTGCTGCATATAGTCAAGACTTAACCGTTGATATTGAGCATATGAAACGTATGCCCAATAGTCGCTTGGCGCATCAGGCAATTTTAGCTTTAGATAATGTCTTTGATCAATTCGCTTTAACCCAAGCTTTATTTCACGCTATATTTGCGCATGGTAAAGACATTGCTAATCCTGAAGTGTTGAAACAAGTCATTGAAGGTATGGGGCTGGATGGCAATAAGGTACTACGTTCAATTCAGCATAAAGAAGTTGCGGATAAACAGGCTGAAATTACCCATTATGTACAGAGCTTTGGTAAGCACCCAACCCCTTACTATTTAGTTGATGGTGAAATTTGGGATAAAACTTTCGATACACTTGAACTCAAGGAACTCATTACCCAACGAGCAAAAGATGTAGCTTAGTTAATTCCAATCACACCATAAAAAGCACTTTTTCATCAAAGTGAAAAGTGCTTTTTATTCGCTTGAAATCCGGGCTATCACAGTTACAACATTAACTCATCCGATGACCGATCCGCTGTAAACGTTTGCTCATCCGATAAGCAATCAAATAGAAGAATAACCCTAACACTAAGCCAATTGCCCCAATTCCCCATAATATCTTTTCGACAATATTAGACCAAAAATTTGCACGATTTATTTGAACTTCAACGCCTTTGGCAAGTGATGAAACCGCTTGATCAAATACTTGATGTTGAATCGTCCATAACTGTTCTGGCTTAAATCCATATTCTAAGAATTGAGGATCGCCTTGCTCTGCTTTGATGAGCTTTTCTGCATAGACTGTTGCAACCACTTGATCTACAGGTTTGTGCATTAATGCGGTCTGTGCCAATAAATAATTTTGCACAGGCTCTGGCAATTCAGATTTACTGAGATATTGATAAATATTACTGTGTTGAATATTTTGATCATAACGAACAAAAGCTTTGAGTTCTTTATCGCCCTCATCTTTTAGATCATATTGTACATAGGTCAAACCTGACCATATGACAATAAAAGCGATGAGCCATGCAACAAATTTGAGTATAAATGACTGAAAACGAACCAAGAAAAATCGTAACTTTTTAAGTAATTTAATAACAAAAAATGCCCCAATAAAAGAAACGATCAATTTTAAAATTAACCAACCCAACCATGAAAAAGCGTTCATCAAATAATCAGGTTGATAAATTGCGTCTCTTAATTGCTGATCCACCATATAAGGCAGATGCAATTGATGCACATGTTGAGCCACCCCAAACATGTTAAAGACCCATTCCTGCTGAAAAAATAAAGAAATCAAACTTGCTACACCAACAGCGGACAGTACCACTGCTGCTGCCGTGAGATTCCACTTACGGCGTTGCAACATTTTTAATCCATGTTCTATTTGCTGAATATCTACAGCATGTTGATTTTTTTCAGTCAAGTATTACACCTTTATTCAAGACATCAATGAGCACATTTAAGATTGATTTCAAGATTGCTGCGCAGTATTGTCCAAGACCAACTGCTGTAAGTTCGACTGCAAAGCTTTGATTCGGGTTGAAGCCTCTTCACGCTTTTGCATGCCCTCTTTTTGGATCTGAATCACATCATTCACTGTTTTAATGAGGGTATTTTGAACATGTTCAAGTGTTTCAATATCAATCACTGAACGTTGATTGGCTTTGGCTGTATCTACTGAATTTTGATGGAGCAAATCGGCATTGCGTTTTAACAGCTCATTGGTCGCGTCATCAATCGTATTGGCAAGTTGTACGCTGTTGCGTTGTTCATTTAAAGAAATCGCTAAACTAATTTGGTTTTTCCATGCTGGTAATGTGATGTTTTTAATGGCATAGAATTTATCAACCAACATCATATTATTTGACTGAATGATTCGAATCATTGGCAAAGTTTGCATCGCAGATTGTTGCAAAACTTGCAAATCACTGACTCTTTTTTCTAAATTATTGGCTAAATGATTGAGGTCATAAACACGTTGATTGGTTTTTTGATCTTGTTCTTGAGCAGATAAAGAGGCAATCTCTTGTTGTACCTCTTGTTGCTTAATCCGCCCAGCGGCAATGTAAATCCCCAATTGACGATATTCTTCCTGTACACCGTTAAACATACGGTCCAAGGTATCTACACGCGCTTTTAAACCCGTTTGCGAAGTTTCAATTTCTTTAACCAGTGAATCAATTTGTTCTTTGGTGGTATTAAAATGTTGGTCAAAACTTTGTTTTGCGCCTTTAAACTTATTTAAAAGACTGCCAATAAATCCTGAACTTTTTGATTGGTTCAAAATACTCGATGTGTTGAGCTGTTGTGCAACTTGTACCACTTCATTCAACTTTTGCCCAGTCACATCGAGGTCTTTATTTTTAACCAGATTCAATAATTCATCAGTATAAGAGGAGGTCTTGCTTGCAATATTTTTTCCATACTCAGCAACTGCTGCATGGTTAATATTTGCCAAGTCTTTATGGGCATTAACAACCTCATTAAAATCCTCTGTATTTAAACCAATCTCTTTGAGATTCAATTGTTCAAATTTTTGGATTTCTAGTGGAGAATTTGATTCTGTTGTTTTTGCTGTCATAGAATCTGCTTGTGTTGTTAATGGTTGCTGATTCGAATCGCTCATAGATCTACCCTATTTATTTTCTAATGATTTCTTTAAAGATTGAATTAATTTATCACGACTTTTATCAAGTTCTCCAGTCGCCACCAAAGAATTTTGTGCACTGCTCTGTTTCACATGATACTGCCATGCAGGAATTAAGACGTGTTGCGCTTCATTAAAACGATCCAATAATGTTAAGGAAAGTTGTTGCGTTAACTGCATCTGTGCCAATGCAATATCATTACTGGCTTGTAAAGTCTGTAAAGTGTTGATCTTTTTTGACAAACGCTCGGAAAAATTATCCAAAGGATGACGTTGTTGCACAAACACAGGATATTCATCTAAAAATTCCTGTGCTGCACGAATATATTTTGCCATTTGCTCTCTTAGACCATTGGCTTGTTGAAAACGAGATTCTGACTTTTGAATTTCAACTTGCAATCGTTGGCTTAATTGTTTGGCTTCATCAATTGAGCTCTCTAAATCTCTTAAATACTTTACTTGACCAACACTAAACTCTAAATCTAAGCCCAACCATTTTTGTATGGCATTGAATTTTCTTTGGTTCAACTTTTTCTTTGATGCTGATAACTGTTCAATAATTTGCGCAATAATTTGACTTAACTTTTGTGTCAAACTCGGATCAATACTTTTTAACAGTACCGACTGTGCTTGGATTAATTGATCCGCATACAAATTGAGCCGAGTTTGATTATCCAACAATGGAACGAGGTCATTACGTTTAATTGAAAGCAATTCATCAGCATTACAAGAAATCTGTTCAAGTGGAGTCAGTACAGTAAATTGTTTCATATCAGTTCAAAATGAATAATTTTTCAATGATTTAAGGGCAATCATCAGACTCACCCTGTCTAATTAAAACTTATAATACAAATTCAGCTTAAAGCCTAACTAAATAGCAAAAAATATACAGATATAAAAAAACCAGCTTCGAAAAGCTGGTTTTATAAACCTCAATTGTTATTTCGCTTGTTTATGCATCTGATAGCGACGATACCCGACCAATCCAAACAAACTAAATAAACTCACCCATCCAAACGCCCCACCACCACTGACACGTGGACTGCCTGGTGCTGTTCCAGAGTTTTGCAAAATAACAGTTGATGCACTGTTACCACTCGTATCAGCCGTTGCTGAATTAGAAATTTTTCCATCAGCATCATACACATAGTAAGTAAATTTATAACTGAATGGGTCAAGTGTGCTCCTGAGCTGAATATGAATCTTACCACCATAGCAGGTATATTTACCGTCATCGCCAGGACATGGTCCACTACGATCTGCTGTAATCACCACAGGGTCAATGGTATTTGCAATTCGAATAGGTAGCTCAATCCCTTCTGGATTGACATAGAATTTTGGTTTATTCGGTTTTGCTGTTAAGGCTGCAACATTTCCATCACCGTCATCATTGGCATATTGTAGTAAATCAACATCCAATGGTTTGGTTGAACCATATTCAATATTCAAAGTCACATCTTTTGTAATCGGTGCAATATTGGTAAAACTTCCAATGATATACGCTGAAGATTTTATGCTTGGATCTGCAATTAATTGCAACTGATAACTACAGAATTCATTATCACCTGATGGTGTAACATTATCATTGATACGCCATAACATGATTCTCTTCAGGTTTGGATTCCATTCACATTTAAAGTTTGGATCTTCTTTGCCTACAAATACCTTTTTATCATTCAATGTGCCCACACCAAGCGCTTTTACAGTTACTGTATAGTTATCCGTATTTAAATGTTTTACTACACGTGTATCTTGACCACTTGCATTTTTCGTTACAATCTCAGCAGGAAGATTCGCGGCAAAAGGATCAACAAATATTGTCCGATATTTCTGATCAGATTTGGTGTATTTGATTAAATTACTATAGGTTTCAACTTGTATTTTATAGAAAGGTATATAATCTTTATTGGTCGCTGGATCTTCCAATAACTTATTATAATTATCCAGTACAGTTTGATACGAGTTCAACATTTGTACGACAGAACTATTGGTTGCGCTAAGATTATTCGCTGTTAAGCGTAAAACCTCAGTTGAGCCGATATCACAAGAGTTGGCAACATCATTTATGCCATTCGAATTTTCTGCAATGACACGAGTTACACCACGCTGATCTTTACCACTACAGCCTGTATAACCGATATCCACCAAATCTTTGTCTGTCCCCAAGTTTTTAGGAAAATACATCGGCATAAAACCAGTAGATTCAGTAGGTGGCTCAAGTTCATTTAAAAGTGTTGAGAAGTTAATATTGCTGACGTCAAAGGTATTGTCTTTGCCATCTTTCCTAACTTCTTCTGCAACTTCGCATTGATCATTTCCCGTGGACATTGTCAAAGCGTTATAGGTCAGTACAACACGTGATTTTTCGACCTTGCTGACATCACCATCTGCATAACGACAAGACTTGCCAGTATTGTAGGCCAAAATATTATTACTTAATGCTTTTACACCATTAAAACCATATAACAATGTCGACCATGCGGTATTTTTAACAATGGTATTGCTCACTAAACTTAACGCGGAATTATTACTCAAATTCACCTTTCCTTGAGGTGTCTTCTGCGTAAATTGAATAATGCTACCTTGATTTGAATTTGCAATATTATCAGTAATGGTATTGGCGGTAAATGTAACCGAAGGTTGTCCACAAAAGCTAAACATACTTAAGCTATTTTCAGATCCATTTCTCAAAAAGCTTGCATAGTTAATTCCAATGGTACGTGTCGTAAATTCTAAATTATCTGAGCAGGTCATCCCAAGTACACTGCCTTGATCCGCACTATTCCCATCAAAAACGCCATAATTTATATTGAGTGAACTGGTCACATCATTTAAATAAATCGCACCACCAACTTTTGCCTTGGAATTCAGGACAGTGACATTATTTAAAGTCAGTGCTCCACCTGCATAAATTGCCCCACCAACGCTGTAATTACTGTCACCTAAACTTGAACCATCTTTTAAAATTAAATCATTGAGCACTAAGCCTGGTTTATTTTCATAGATGGTATTAAAAATACGTGAATTGCCTTGACCAGAAATTGTGGTTTTGATTGGCGTTGCCGCAGGAAATTGGTTGGTGAGTACATCAGGGCGACTGTAGTCTCCTGGTTCTTTCCCAACGATAGAGACATCAGAATTTGGTCTTAACTCTTTATTTAACTTATACTCACCTGCTTCTAACTGAATCACGTTCGGCACTGTTGAATATATTTGCCCAGCACTACAGCCACCATAAGCTTTGTGTATGGCAGCTGCGTGTAATGCTTCTCTCAAAGAACACTTGTCAGGATTTGTCCCATCTTCATCATCAAAAGTCGTGACATAAATCGTTTTATCTTCTGCCGCCATTAATGACATGGTCGACAATATAACAAGTGTCAGAAATCCTTTTTTATAGTTTTTCATCGTTAATCCCTTACTTATTTTTTAAACGTCTATAACCAGCTAATCCAATAAGACCTACGATAGAGAAAAACCCTAAACTCCCGCCAGATGTTTTGACTTTATAATCTTTAAAATCATCAGGTTTTCTTTGTACGACTCGTGCAGGTATCGTGATATAAGGGTTATCTGATTTATTAAAACTTGTTGTGGATGTCACTACACTAATTTTAAATTCATCTGAACCTTGCCAATTCCCATTCGGGGTATAAACCAGATCACCCGCTTGATCAATCACTAAGCTACCCTTAGACGGTGTATTGGTTTGCACTGTTTTAAGACAACCGATTTGCCATGGTTTACCATTGTCATCCACATCTCGATTGAAGATCTGTTTACATTTTTCAGGGCTCACCAACTCCCCATCTTGCAACTGATCAGCAATGGAAAATTTAGCTTTTTCACCATACAGAATGTCTTGTCCAACGAGAGAGATATTACTCGTGTCAATCACCAATTCAACTGAACCACGATCACACAATTCAGCATTTATGTCTCTATTCTTGCCACGCTGGTCAGTTGCTGAGCATGACAATATTTTATCTTGTGCTGCAGGTCCATGATTAATAATCAACGAGTCTTCTGCTGAATTATAGCTCGGTAAAATTCTTGGTAAAAAATATCCTAAGGCAATCGTAGGAGACTCTGCAAAAGGACATAAAATACCATTGCTACTATAGTCACATTTACCTTCAGTTGTTGCGCCTGCAATCAGTTGAGCATTCCCCATTGCAGTCGATTTAAACCCAGCACAGCCTGATGAGTAGAGGTTATTACTGATTTGCTCAGCTTCTCCACCAGCCACCACAGTACAATCTTGTGCACCATTTTGCGCAATAATACTATTGGCAACATAACCCTTCTTCTGCGGTGCATTCACAATCAAACCCATACTATTTAAAATCATGGTGATGTTATTAACTTGCATCGCATCATAAATTTTAATCACATAGCCTTTATTGTTAAAAATCGTGCTGTTTACGACTCCAAACAAAACAGAAGCACCTATCGCTTTTAATGCATCTTCTGAAAATTGATTTTGTGTTTCAAAATTTGAACTGCTACTGTTGCTTGTTTCATTGTCTCGAATCAATGATTGAGAAATAACAAATGATGGCAGCTCAGTATAAATGACGCCTCCCTCTGCTGCCTTATTGCCTTTAATTAAAGTTTTTGACAATACCACAGAACTGAGCGCGGTATTTGCGCTATATATACCCGCATTATAAATTGCGCCACCTTGTCGGGCAGAACCATCTAAAAGCTGACCGTTACTGATACCCAACGATTCTTTGTTATAAATCAAACCACCTTGATCCGCACAATTCGACTGCCCGCATCCTTTTAAAGTGATCTCATCAAAAGCAACACTAAGCATTGCAGGAGGAGTGGTTGCGTTTGGATCAATTGCTTTTTCAATTCGAAATAAACGGTCTTTACCTACCATTTTAATGATGGCATTTCTTCGTCCAACAATAGACTCAGTATCATTAACATTGGTTTGATAATCGGAGCCAAATGCCACATCTTTTAAAATATGTATTTGGCTATTCAGTGAATATTCTTTATTTGCCTGCAACATGATTTTTGCTGTTGCATCTTTACCACCACATCCGTTATAGCCAGCTTCAGGCATGCCCTGATTGACGTATTCAACTGCTTCCCTTAATGAACACTGATCGTCTGCTTTTACAATATCATCTGTTGTAGTGACAGTAATATTTGCACTGAATGCATGACCAGTAATACATAATAATCCTAAGCCTATGCCCCGTTTGAGCATTATAGTCTCCTTGATTTCTTTTAATTATTTCTTATTAGCCAGCATAATGCTTTGCTATCAGTCCTTTTTGCGTACTTTGTCACAGCTAATAAAAATTCTCAAGAATTTTTATTTATACGCTGTCGATCACATATCAGATTAAAGATAGATCAAAAATCACTATAAAATACAAATAATTATTGTCTATACTCATCAATCAATGCATAGAGTTGCCTTAGTGTCGCATGAGATAATTTAGTTTTCTCACCCTTCAATAATTTTTCTAGTTGATCAACAGATTGCAGTAGTGTACTCGTTTGATGTGGTCCATGTAATAGCAAATATTCCGTTATTTGCGGGTCAAAATGTACACCCCGACGTTCCAGAACAGAATGTAATAATGCATGACGATCTGCATAAGACTGCCCACTCGGTACTTTTACACTTACTGCTTGGGTTAAACGTGATTGTAAATCAGGAAGTTCGAGCTTTAATTCAATCGGCGCAAATCTCGATGAGAATACCAACTGCCCGCCATCTTCATTATTATTATTGATTAAATGGAAAACTGCTTTTTGCCAATGTGGCACACCACTGATCGCCTCAATATCATCTAAGGCAACCAGATCATAACTTTCAAGGGAAGTAATTGCTTCTATGGGAGCGTCCAACAACTCCAGTAAAGATACTTTTATTGCAGACTTACCAATTTCTAAATAAGAATCACAAATTGCAGAGAGTAAATGGCTTTTTCCAGTTCCAGCACCACCATAGATATAGAAACGATTCATCAAGCCCGCATGAAGCTGACGCACAGCATCAATTACAGGTCCCCAACCCGGTCCAGAAAAATCACTAATTCTGGCATCCAGTTGTGGTTCTATATCCAACTGTAATTGACGCATATATTCAAATCATTCCTAAAGTGGATTTTGATCAGTTTTAATCGATTCATCAGTATCTTGCGTGTTTTTTACTTCAATATCAAGATCAACTTGATCGCTTTCAACCGAAATTGTCTCAGAACTTCCAGTATTTTGTATGGTGACCAGTGTACTTTCTGACTTATAGAATTGACTGCGTTGATATAACTCTTTGAGATGTTTCAGTAAAACGACGATCACCGCAGCAACAGGAAGCGCAATCAACATCCCAACAAAGCCGCCTAATTGCGCACCAGCAAGTACCGCAAAAACCACAGCGACTGGTGATAAACCAATTTTATCCCCAAGAAGGAAAGGTTGCAGGATGTATCCTTCGATCAATTGCCCAACACCAAATACCGCTAAAACCATCAATAAATGTTTTACATCAAGACCAAATTGGAAGAAACAGGCAATAATGGCGGCAATAATACCTACACCAAAACCCAAATACGGAATAATGCTGCATAGACCTGCAATCATCCCAATAATCAATCCGACTTCCAATCCAACCAACTGTAAGCCAACGGCATATACGATGCCCAACAAGACCATGACTAAAAATTGACCTTTGACAAAAGCTCCCAAAACACTATGACATTCAGCAACGATGTTTAGAACGCTGTTTTCATATTGGCGCGGAATAAATCCCTTCATGCTTTCTAACATGCGGTTCCAATCGAGCAAGAAATAAAATGCGATAATTGGAATTAAAACAATCGTACCGCCAATCGAAATAAAACTTAATCCAGACTGCGCGATTTTTAACGCCATCGATTGAATACTGTCTGCACTATAGTTGGTTTGTACATAGTCCATGACTACTTTAGAAATCTGGTCTGTATCAAGCTCCATGTGCTCTACATTAAAATTATTGGATAACCACGGTAAAAAAGTCGCATTCACCCAATGAATTCCAGCAGGAATACTGTCGCGCGCATAGATTAATTGTTTCCAAACCAAAGGCACCACAAACCAAATTGCCCAAGTCAGCAATACACCTATTCCGATAAATACCACTGAAATAGACAGCCAGCGTGGTAAAAATTTAGTCAGCCTTTCAACTACTGGGCTAAACAGATAAGCGACCAGAAATGCAGCGACAAATGGAATCACGACTGGTTTCAGTAAGTACAAAATCCATAGAACAAAAGCGATTGCAGCAAGAATAAAAATTCGTTTTAAAGTCCGATCATGCATCGAATCACGCCTTTTTCAAATTTAATCATTATTGAGAGTAAAATATTTTAATAAAGATAACATTTTGGCGCATAAATAACATAAGAGTTTCGTATATTCAGGTATAATCCTCGCGCGAATGCGGAGACTTCAATTATGAGCAACTCAACTTCTACCCCAAACACTGGTTTAAGCTATAAAGACGCTGGTGTCGATATTGAAGCGGGCGACGCACTTGTCGATCGAATCAAATCAGTCGCTAAACGCACAACACGCCCTGAAGTAATGGGTGGTTTAGGCGGCTTCGGTGCACTTTGCAAAATTCCTAAAGGTTATGAAGAACCAGTTCTTGTATCAGGTACAGATGGTGTCGGTACAAAACTACGTTTAGCATTAAACTTAAACCGTCATGACACAATTGGTCAAGACTTGGTTGCAATGTGTGTAAACGACCTTTTAGTGTGTGGTGCAGAACCTTTATTCTTCCTTGATTATTATGCAACAGGTCATCTCAATGTCGATGTTGCTGCAAATGTAGTGACTGGTATTGGTCAAGGCTGTGAACTTGCAGGCTGTGCTTTAGTCGGCGGTGAAACTGCTGAAATGCCAGGAATGTATGAAGGCGAAGACTATGATCTTGCAGGTTTTTCTGTAGGTGTTGTTGAAGCAAGCAAAATTATTGATGGCTCTAAAGTTAAAGCGGGTGACGTTTTGATTGGTTTAGCATCTTCTGGTGCGCACTCAAATGGTTACTCTTTGCTTCGTAAAATTCTGGATGTGAAAAACGTTGATTTAACACAAATCATTGATGGTCGCCCACTTGCAGATGTTGCAATGGAACCAACGCGTATTTATGTTAAGCCAGTTCTTGAACTTTGCAAGCAAGTTGATGTACATGCCATGGCTCATATTACCGGTGGTGGCTTACCAGGTAACTTACCACGTGTACTTCCAAATGGTGCTCAGGCTGTAATCAATGAGTCTTCATGGGAATGGCCTGAACTGTTCAAACTTTTACAACGTGAAGGTGGTGTTGAACAATTTGAGATGTACCGCACTTTCAACTGTGGCGTGGGCATGGTGATTGCCGTTGATGCGAATGATGCAGATAAAACCATTGAAGTGTTGACCGCTCAAGGCGAAAAAGCTTGGAAAATTGGTCATATTCAGGAAAATCCAGCTTCTGTTGAAGGCGCTGACGAAAAAATTCGTGTCATTTTTGCCTAAGTTTTCGCATGATTAAAATTGCTGTACTTGTTTCAGGCAGTGGAAGTAATCTACAAGCCTTGATTGATGCCAATCTTTCAGGGCAAATTGTCGGGGTAATTTCCAATAAACCTGAAGCATATGCTTTAGAGCGCGCGACAAAAGCCGGTATTGCGACTCGTGTAATTGAACATAAAAATTATCCTAATCGTGAAACATTTGATGATGTTATGCATCAGCAATTAAAAGATTGGGATGTTGATTTGATCATTCTCGCGGGTTTTATGCGCATTTTGAGTGCCCCATTTGTAAATGCTTGGCAAGGTAAAATGGTGAATATCCACCCTTCTCTCTTACCAAACTACAAAGGTATGCATACCCATGAACGTGTTTTAAAAACTGGAGATGTGTGGCATGGTTGTACTGTGCATTATGTCACCGCTGAATTGGATGCAGGTCAGGCGTTAACACAAGGCATTTTAAAAGTTGATTTGCATGACAATGTACAATCTCTTGCAGCACGTGTACATGTTCTTGAACATTTAATTTATCCTCAAGCTGTTGAGTGGATCTGTAATGGCACCCTTCAACATTTGGATAATGGTCAAGTGTTATATAAAGGGCAAATGCTTGAAAAACCAATTCAGTTCTGTCAGTTTTAAACAACTTTTATGTTGAAATATGCTCCAAAAATGCATCTTAGGATGCATTTTTTATTGCTCAACATCATTCAATTCAAAATTACAAATTTCCAAATCAAATTCAATACGCATGTAATAGCCTGTCTACAGAAAAATCTATATCCCCTTAAAGCAATTATTTTTTTCGTATCAATTGCTTGACGAGTTCAACTGTTTCAACTGGATGCTCCAAAGGAAACATATGTCCCCCTGATGTGACTGTAAAAGGAATATTAAATTTCTTTTTCACGATTTGAGGAAATTTACGTTTTAAAAATGGACTGTCTGAACCAATCACCAAATCTACAGGTATTTGCGGTTGTGGATGCGGCAACCACCAATAAGATGGACCACTTCTAAAAATTGCAACTTCCACATCTTTAGGAATGGTTAAAGTGACTCCACCTCGCACATGATCTTCCGTTAAGGCATGATCAATATATGCTTGAAAACAATCTCCATCAAAATGCTGATAAAAACCTTTGGGTCTCAATAGCTCTGCTGCTTGTTGACGTGATTCCCAATGATCTCGTCGACGTAAGCTTAAATGCGCTGGGGTAATTTGATCAACTTTTTTTGGAAAAAAAGTTTTTGCAAGATTAAAAAATAATGAAGCTTTCCCCATAATTAAAGGGGGATCTAGCAAAATCGCTTGCTCAAATAAATCGGGGCGCTTAAACGAAGCTAAGAATGTCGCAACAGAGCCTAAAGAATGCCCTAGACCAATGACTTTACGACCATTGGATTGTTGCACAATGCTATCAATCACTTGATCAGCAAAGTTCGACCAATTGTTATCGATCGGATAACGTTGATCAGTTCCCAGTAACGATACATATATGACATCATATTGATCTTTTAACAAATCAAACAGTTTTGTATATACCTTTGAAGGTACACCGTTGGCATGGGCAAAGTGAATAACAGGTTTCATCTGAGATAAGCGAGTCATGTGTTCCTTTTACATTCAAAAATCTAGGCAATTGAAAACACTGTATAGGATAACTTGGCTTGCGTTAAACACTTTTTTTAGACTGTTTAGATTATTCTTTTGAATTCAGTTTGAATCTACTGATAATAAATGAAGAGAGAAAAACTTTGATTTTGCTTACTTTTCTTTCATTAACTGTCTGTATTGATTATTGAGGGACTATTCAGTATTTGTATATTTTTAACTATTGATCAAACATAGTTGGTTTTTCTCTGATCGCATTAAATTTGTATAAACACGAAAAATTGGCTTTTTATAGTATGGTTTTCATGCTGTAAAGCGTGATCAATTATAGATCACGCTTTACATATCAAGTGTTTAAAACTATTGCATTTTAACATCTTGGTTGGTACCCAGTTTTTGGTTGATTGCCTCACCGAGACCATGCCCCATTTCTGAACCCATACGTCCGATAATCGAATCAAATGGACTCCGTTCAACTGTGTAATTCACTGTTTTTTTGACTTTTAACTCACGTTTTAAACTTTCAATATTGCCGGCTTTATCGGCGATGCCGAGTTTGATTGCTTGCTCACCTGTCCAGAATAAGCCAGAAAAAATTGCAGGGTCTTGCGACTTTAACTTGGCACCACGACCTTGTTTTACAGCATCAATAAAATGATCATGGACATTGTCTAATAATGCTTGAATATGTGCACGTTGTTCAGGGTTAATTGGCTTGGTCATACTCAGAATGTCTTTATTATTACCAGACGTCATCGTACGATCTTCAACGCCTAACTTCTGCGCTAAACCACTGACCCCGTAGTTAGGCATAATGACCCCAATAGAGCCAACCAAACTTGATGGATTTACCCAAATCTCATCAGCAGCAGAAGCAATATAGTAAGCACCTGAAGCCCCCATATCACCAATCACCGCATAGACTTTTTTATCAGGATTCTGCTTTTTAAGATACTGAATTTCCTGCCAAATATCATCAGATTGAACAGGAGACCCACCAGGTGAGTTCACATTCAATACCACAGCTTTTGCTGATTTTGCTTCAAATGCTTTCTTTAACGATTTGATCGTATCAGTACTATTAACACCCTGACTACTTGAGTCAATTGTGCCCACAATATTGACCACGCCTAAATGATTTTCAGAGGTCATTGAAGCATCATCCGCACTGGATAAAGAACAACTTTTTACTAATGCAACCAAAACAAAGAGAATGTAAAGAAAAGTCAGAATTTTGAAGAAAATTCCCCAACGTCGACTACGGCGCTGTTCCTCTACAGAGGCAAGAACTGCTTTTTCTAAGATCTTCCATTCCTGCCCTGTAGGTTGCTGACCTACATTCGAGTTTAAATTTGTATTGTCATTTTGAGGTTTAGGTGGCCAATCGGACATTTATACCATCCAAATTAATTATTCATGCTTCATTATATACACGGAATCCGTATAATCTATTTAATCATTACGATTTAACTTATAATATTTCGCTAAATCTTAAAATTAGGGCTTATTGATATAGTGTAGTGGCTTGCAAAAGCCTGCTAAAACCAAGTTTACCCTATTCACCTCAGTAATAAATTCTTGATCCAGATGACTGATAAACATAAAACCATAACCACGCGATTGCTCAATTTCTTCAGCCAGCTTCCTATTCCTGTGGCTCGTTTTATTGCCCGAATTTTAGCTGGATTAGTGAATTTGTTACGTATCACCAAGACATCTGAAACTATTCGTCTCAATGTCGAAATATGCTTTCCGGAATTAGACAAAGCGCAACGCGAAAGAATTACAGAACACGCCATTCGCAATGAATTACAGTCTTATATGGAGTTTTTTACCGTTTGGGGTGGATCAAATCAAAAAAATATTGATCGTATTCATCATATACAAGGTGAACATTATTTTCATGATGCCATTGCAGCAGGTAAAGGCTTAGTACTAATCGTGCCGCATTTTGGAACTTGGGAAGTTATGAATGCTTGGTTTGCACAATACACTCAAATGACCATCATGTATGAACCGATCAAAGATGTCAGTGCCGATAATTTTGTACGTGCTGCACGAAGTCGTGAAAATGCTACCCTTGTACCCACGGATGAATCAGGTGTGCGTCAAATTTTTAGAGCCTTGAAACAAGGTGGAACAACCGTAATTCTGCCTGATCATACCCCTCATCAGGGAGGTGAACTGATTGAGTACTTTGGTATTCCTCTTTCTTCAAGCAATTTAAGTGCTAAATTGATTCAAAAAACCAAAGCCAAAGCACTGTTCTTATATGCCATCAGAAATGACAATCAAGGTTTTGACATGGTCATTCAACCTATTGATGAAGAAATCTATCAAGTCGATGCCAACCAAGGCACACGAATGATTTATCAATTATTGGAACAGCTTATTTGCCGATATCCCGAACATTATCATTGGAGTTATAAACGCTTTAAGGCCCATCCACTGCTTAAACAGATTTATAATGTTCCAAATAAAGAAGCAATGGAAATGACAAAGCTCATCCGCAATGGCTCAACTTTCAGCCCTGCCCAGCCATTTTAGTCTGTCACGAAAACTGTTTATTTTCATTTCTCCATTGCGATCAAGATCAATTTGAATAGTGCCCTGTTGACTGGTAGATTTTAGTGGAATATTCAAATGAGTCAGACGTTTTAATACGATCGGATGTGGGTGCCCATAACGATTGTTGTATCCTGCCGATACGATAGCAAGTTTAGGCTGTAGTTGTTTTAAAAAGGCATAAGAGGAACTGTTCTGACTACCATGATGTCCCAATACAAGCACATCTACGTTTAACTCAGGGTATTGTTGTAATAAATTAAACTCAGTTTCCCAACCTGCATCACCCATCAGCAAAAAGTTTTGATAGGACTTTGATTGTGGTACTTGAATATAGACCACACAGGACTGTTCATTTTTATCATATGCCACCTGACTGAGTTTATTCTGCGCAGGCGATAATATCGAAATACGAATCTCACCATATTGCCAGACTTGTCCTTGCTGACAATATTCAAATGAGTACGGTTTAAAACCTTCATGCTGTTCATTGGAAAAAACTTTATCAATCTTGATCTGCTTTGCAATCTGTGTAAATGCCCCACTATGATCTTGATCTAGATGGGTTAAAATCACTTGATCAAGCTGGCTAACCCCTTGTCGCATCAGATAAGGTAACATCACCTGTTGCCCGATGCTCAATTGAGTTTCATCCCATGCACCGCCAGTATCAATCAGCATGTTATGTTGGGGTAATCTGATAAGCACGGCCTGTCCCTGTCCAACATCTAGAACATTCAACTGAAAAATTGAAGCGCTTTGTTGAGGTAAAAATAATGGGCTTAAGCATAACAAAGCCCAAAATTTAGGAACTGTTCCTTGAGGAAGAAATACAATAAATATGGCAAATGCGATACATAAAATCTCGAGTTGGCTCAATGCCCACCAGCTCAACTCTCCCCCAAAAGATTGATCGAATAGTTCTAATACTGTGACCAAAATCGAAAGAAGCAGATCAGAAAACTGAAATATCCATAATCCAAGAGACTCAGAAAAAAAACTCAAAGAGGCTGCGATTATTTCAACAGGTACAATCAACGCCATCATTGGAATTGCAATCAAATTACTCAGAGGTGCAAGCCAAGAGAATTGTTGAAAGACCCATAAAACCAATGGCATGAGTGCAATAAAAATTTTCCATTGAGATTCGATCAAGAGATAAATAAAACGTTTGCTTTGTGTTTTCCATGTATCAATCTGTTGTTGATCTTGTTGCTGAATCGTTTGATAAATTCGAATCAAAATAAAACATGTTCCAAAAGACAAGACAAATGCTGCTGAAAGAATGCTAAAAGGATCAAACAATAATAAAATGCTGGCAGCCAACAATAGATGTTTAAGCGGTTGAATTTTTTGTTTTAACAAAATGATCAAACTTAAAATGATGACCGTCAGCATGGTTCGAAGTGCTGGAATTTCAAAACCGACAAAAGCGGTATAAAACACCACACAGATTAAAAATGGGTAAACCAGTAAATACGGTCGTGGCACTTTTAAAAAGATAGCGGGGAAAAGTTGCTTGATGACCACATTGAATAAAAAGCAAAAAAGTGTCGCAAAAATCAATACATGAGGACCCGAGATTGCCAATAGATGGGAAATTCCCATTTTTTTAAATAAATCTTGGGTCGCACTGGGTAATAAACTTTCATCACCTGTTAATAGTGCTAGTAATAATCCTTTATGCTGTAAAGATGAATGAGCAATTAAGTTCCTAAAATCGAATCTTAATTTTTCTATTTTTAATTGTGCTTGTTTCCACCATATGTGTTGATGGTCAACAAATGCAGCATACCCCATCTGTTTAACCTCATCAGTATCAATGAGATCAATTGACTTGGGTTGCAATATACCCAAAATATTTTCTTGAATACTCCATTTTTCTTTATCGAATGTGCCGTCTACCGCATAGCCGTGGATGGGCTTAATTTGTCCAGTCACCCGATAGTACTGCCCTAGTTGTAAAAGATCTGCTTGGGATGGATTGGCATATAGTATGAGTTGTGTGGTCTGTTTAGGTGCTAAAAGCTGAACTTTTTGTTGAATCGTAGCAGTATTTGAAAATTTTTCGCTAGATGTCGACGTTTTCTGTCTAACTTTATTGATATGAGCAATATAGATAATTTGATCAATTTGATGGTGTGGTGTATCTCTTAACGTCAGTCGCTGCGACAATGCGCTATCTGCATAATGCCAGCCGAGTAAACCACTGACTAAAGTGATTAAAGCTGTTTGAAGAAGCTTAAAATATATAGAGGCAATGATTTTATAGTTGAAATAATGACTTACAATCAGCAGAAGATTTGCTCCGATACCTAAACAAAGTAACAGATTAATATGTTGCGGCAACGGATATCCCATCAATGAAACACCCAATATCCATCCGATCAAGAGGCAATATAGAGACATATAATTGTTCGATTTTATTGTTTTCAGTATGTTGGTGTTGATTAAGCCCAATTTTTGAACTTAATCATGGATTATCAATATACACTTAAGATTCAATCATGAAAATGACTAAAAGCTTTATTCACCTACCCAGATACCATCTTGCATATGCAAAATACGATCTGCTGATTTTGCCAATTGCTCATCATGGGTCACGATTAACATTGCCATATTGAATTCCTCACGTAAATCACGCAGTAACTCAAAAATAGATTTTGCTGTTTTTCGATCAAGATTACCTGTTGGCTCGTCCGCAAGCATCAACTTCGGCTGGGTCACCAAGGCACGCGCCAAAGCCACACGTTGACGTTCACCACCGGATAGCTCCCCAGGTTGATGCGTTAATCGGTGTGATAGCCCAACTCTTTCAAGCAAATACTCAGCGCGAGCTTTGACCTGTTTAAACTCGGCATCCTTTCTTAACATCAACGGCATCGCAACATTTTCAAGCGCAGTAAATTCTGGCAATAAATGATGAAATTGATAAACAAAACCTAAGTTTTCGTTGCGCAGGAAACCACGCTCGGCTTCACCCAAGTTGTCAAAACGTTTGCCATTGAGGTTGACCATGCCCTGAGTTGGACGATCTAAGCCCCCTAAAATATGCAATAAGGTACTTTTACCAGAACCACTTGAACCAACGATAGAAACAAATTCACCTTGATGGACCTGTAGGGACAAGTCTTTAATCACATCTACATGCGATTTTCCATCTGTAAATGATCTATAAATATTTTCCGCTTCGAGTACCACGGGTTGTACTGCACTATTCATAACGAAGCGCCTCCGCAGGTTGAATTTTGGCAGCACGCAATGCTGGATAAATAGTGGCAATAAAGCTTAGACCCAGTGATAGCGTCACAATAATCACAACATCTTGCCATCTTAAATATGATGGTAAATAGTTAATGAAGTAAGCATCAAAAAGATGTAAGCCAAATGCTGTATTAAGCCAACCGATAAAATTACTAATACCTAAAGCTGAGATTACCCCTAAAATTGCTCCACTAACTGTACCAACAACACCAATCACTGTTCCCTGAACCATAAAAATTCGAGTAATAGTTGCTGGTGAAGCCCCCAGTGTTCTGAGAATCGCAATATCAGATTTCTTATCAGTCACCACCATCACCAATGAAGAAACGATATTGAATGCAGCCACCAAGACAATCAGAAAGAGCAATAAACTGACCATTGCCTTTTCCATTTGAATTGCACTAAACAAATTCCCATGTGTATACGTCCAGTCAGAAGCATAAAAACCACTTGGCAAATCGCGCACAATTTCATTGGCAACTTGAGGTGCTTGGAAAATATCATCAAGCTTCATTCGAATCCCTTGCGCACCATCTGGAAGACGTAGCAAAGTCGAAGCATCATTTAATGCGATGTAACCCAAGCTAGAATCAACCTCTGCACCAATACTAAAAATTCCTACAATTTTAAAACGCTTAAAACGCGGAACAACGCCTGCTGGAGAGGGTGTTGCTTCAGGTAAAACCAAGGTGACATTGTCATTGAGACTTAAACCAAGTGCATCTGTCATTTGTTTGCCTAAAACAATGCCATATTCACCTTTTTTCAGTTGATCTATGCTGCCTTCCACCATATGATTTTGAATAATTGAAACCTTTTTCTCATACTGAGGTTCAATCCCAGTCACCATGATGCCTGCAACTTGCCCCTGAGCAGTGAGCATGCCTTGTAATTGGGTAAATGGCGCAACACCAGTCACGTGTTGATGTTTTTCAATTTTTTTCGCAAGAACTGGCCAGTCTGTTAAAATTTGTGTTGAAGAAACAGTAGCTTGAGGTATCATACCTAAGACACGGTTCTTAAGCTCTCGGTCAAAACCATTCATAACAGATAAAACTGTAATCAGTACAGCAACCCCTAGGGTTAGACCGATCATGGAAACCAGAGCGATAAAAGAAATAAAGTGATTACTACGCCGCGCGCGAGTGTATCTCAACCCTATATACAGCGAGATTGGTTTAAACATACCATCTAGTCCGAGGTGTTTTATGGAAGCGTTACAGCAGCAAAATGAAATGATTGAACGTCGTGTCATGTCTCGAATTGATGCTGCATTGAGAATCAACTATCAAATCATTTCTGAAGAAGTTGCGCTGAACGATCCATATGATCCTAATTTTGTATTACCGCGCTATTTTCTACTACTTGCAGAATTAGATCAATTTGATCATGCACTTCACTACGAATTAGAACAATTAAATGAAAAAGATCAACAAATTGCTCGAATCTTATCCTTATTCAACCAAAAGTTAAACCTTATTACAGGGTCTCTTTACGATTCTATTGTACAAACCATGTTACCAACGCCACAAAACGTGAATTTTTCAGAAAGTGGCTTTAGTTTTATTAGTCAGCAATATCTTAAACAGGGCAGTTATATTCATGTGACCTTAAGTCACCCTGAAAATTTCTTTCATATTGCTGCCACAGCACAAATTGCATATTCGGAAACCGTTGAAAATGAACAGTATCGTGTAGGTGCTTATTTCATTACCTTACATCCGCAAGATAAAGTCAAACTTGCTGAATGTATTCAACAAAATACTATTTCATCCAGTGATTAATCTTTAAAATCGAGATTTGAATATGGATACCTCATTATTTGCGTTTTCACTCATTGCTTTGGGTATGGCACTCACGCCAGGTCCAAATATGATTTATCTTATTTCAAGATCATTGTGTCAGGGCCGTACAGCAGGTTTGGTTTCCTTGGCAGGTACTGCCCTTGGTTTTGTGTTCTATATGTTTTGTGCAGCGTTTGGAATTACTGCGCTATTGATGACAATTCCACTTGCTTATGATGTATTGAAAATAGCAGGCGCACTTTATCTGATTTATTTGGGTTGGAAAGCCATTAGCTCACCGCAATCGCCGTTTGAAGTACACAGTGTACAGTCTTACTCCAATTCAAAACTGTTTTTAATGGGTTTTCTAACCAATATACTGAATCCTAAAATTGCCATGATGTATTTGGCTTTACTTCCTCAATTTATCCAACCGCATGAAGATGCTGTACTTGTACAGACCTTGAAATTAGGTTTTGTACAGATTACTGTAAGCTTACTCACCAATGCCTTTTTTATTTTCTCAGCAAGTTCATTTACACAATTTCTAAATCGTCACGCTCTTTGGTTAAAGGCACAAAAATGGTTTATGGGAACTGTATTTTTTGGCTTAGCCACACAAATCATCCTGAGCTCAAAAAAGTAAAACTGTTAAATAGTCACAAGATACTAGAGTCAAGCTATTGAAAACTTATAAGGTAGAATATAATTTTTCTTGATCAAATAAATACAATGCGATGAAGCTATTGCTTAATGATATAAAGCTTTCATTGACACACTTTATACCTAAAGTTTAAATAGATTTGCGTAAGTAATACCTCACTTTGTACAAGCACTGTTTTATTTAAGCGCACTCTTACGCTACAAACAAATTAGTGTTTTGTTTTGGCTCATACACTCACGCTCAAGATGGCGACATCCATGTCAACTCAAGATACAAAGACCACCTATGATTCAAAACTGCAAAAATAAATGAATCACTTAAGTTAATACACTTATTTGGCTAACTTATGAATTCGTTTGGCATAACTCGAATGTGCAGAATGGTCAAGTTTAGTCAGTATTCCATCGTCACCTAAAACACGGCGTGCCCCTCTTTGTAACCATTGTGGTAATAAACCATAAGCGCCATGCACAGTTTGTAAATAATCAGGAACTGCAATGAATAAACGTGGCTTAATTAAAGCACTTACGACAGCATTGGCAACTTGCTGTGGGCTCACGGCTGGGATCGTTTTTGCCGCATTTTCAGTTCCCAAGGTCAGTTCAGTCAGCACCTTACTGGGAAGAATTGCAGTAAATTGAATATTTGAATCACGAAACTCGCCTGCAACTGCTTCAGTCAAACCAATCACCGCAAATTTGGTTCCAGAATAAACAGCTGAACCCGGTAAGGCAAAACGCCCTGCAAGTGACGCAATATTAACAATATGTCCTTGTTGTTGTTTGATCAGTTCAGGCAGTGCCAATTGCATTCCAATGACTACACCACGAAAATTAATATCAATTTGCGCATCTGCCAATGCTGGATCTTCATCAATAAATGCCCCCATTGGCATAATGCCCGCATTATTCACCAATGAATAAAGACTACCGTAATGTTGAATCGTGTTGTCAATAAATTGGGCAAATGATGTGCGATCTCTAACATCGACTTGAAAAGCTTTTGCGCCGATGCGTTTTGCTTCTTTTTCGGCCAACTCTAGATCAAGATCACCAATACTGACTTTTGCACCCAGTGCGATCAAAGCTTCTGCTGTAGCCAAACCTATACCACGTGCTGCACCTGTAATCGCAATCACTTTGCCTTTTAATTGTTGTTTTTTAAACATGGATTTATCCTTTATCTTATCAGCAATTTAAGTTGCTTATTTTAGTGAATTAGCACGCTATATCTTGATCTTGTAAAAAATCATGATGCTGATTTTGTCTCTGGTTTATAATCAACACGATATTCTCGGAGATTAAAACGTTTCATTTTTTCACGCAGCTTAAATGTGGTCCATGGCCAGACTGTACTGTTACGACCATTTCGATCAATGAAATAGCTTTGACATCCACCTTTATTCCAGACTGTGGTTTGTAATGCAGCTTGAACTTCCTCATTGAACATTTTGGTCTTTTCTGGATGAGGCTCGATGGTTTGAATCCCCAAACGGATCGCCTGCTTTAAAGCATCTATGATATAGCCCAATTGCGCTTCAATAATGATAAAAGCAGAAGAACTCACCGCGATATTCGGTCCAAACATTAAAAAACCATTCGGGCAGTTTTCTACCATTGTTCCCATATAACCTTCTGGACTACCTTGCCAAACATCTGACATCCGTTGTCCAAAACGGTTATATACCCGTTTGGCAATCGGTGGTTCAGCAATTTCAAAGCCTGTTCCAAGAATGATTACATCTGCTTCACAACTTTCACCATTTGAAGCAATTAAAGTATTGCCTTTAATTTTAGTTAAACCACTGGCAATGACCTCTACATTGTCTTGTGCCAATGCTGGATACCAATTGTTGGATTGTAAAATACGCTTACAGCCAATGATAAAATTAGGAGTGAGCTTCTGGCGTAATTGCGGATTTTTAATATGATAGTTCAAATGCCATCGTGCTAGTTTTTGAAATTGCTTCATGGCTGCTGGACTTTGAATTCCACCATTAATGGTTTCAAAAATTCCATACACAGATCCACGCATGAGTTGTTGCGTCATCGGCAATAACTTAAACATGGCACGAATAGGCGCCAGTAAAGGCATATCAGATTTTGGCAATACCCATTGTGCTGTACGCTGAAACACCGTTAATTGTTGCACCATCGGCTGTATTTGCGGTACAAACTGTAGTGCAGATGCCCCTGTTCCAATTACTGCAACTCGTTTTCCTGTTAAATCAATATCGTGACGCCACTGTGAAGAATGGAAAATCTCGCCTTTAAAATGCTCAATCCCTTTGACATTTGGTAATACAGGTTCATGCATAGGACCACAAGCAAGAATAGCAAATTGTGATCTCAATTCACCTTGATTGGTTTGGATGATCCAACAATCTTCTGCATCCGACCATTGTGCTTCAAGTGCCTCACGATTTAAGTGTACATGAGGCATGATCTTGTATTTATCTACGACATCAAACAAATACTGTTTAATTTCCTTTTGTTGAGCAAAAACTCGAGACCAAGCAGGGTTTTGTTCAAACGAATAAGAATACAATGCCGAAGGAACATCACAAGCACAGCCTGGATAAGTGTTTTCTCGCCATACACCGCCCATTTCTGCCGCTTTTTCCAACAAGATAAAATCTTCAATGCCCGCTTCTTTCAATTTGATCGCTGCACCCAGACCCGCAAAACCACCACCGACGATAATCACTCGATAAAAGATTTGATCCTTTGCATTATTTTTCTTTTGTTCCATATTAAAAATCGCTTAGAATGTGATCGACTGGAATAAAATGTCAAAAACGGAATGGCTTGTCAATTTCTATTGTTTAACAATATTAAAGATTATTTGGTAGTTTTTGCCTATGCGTGAACAATTCAGTTTAAGCCGTGCTGAACGGCAACGATTACAGTTACAAGCAGAAATTTTAGAAGCAGCTTTTTTAGAATTTTCTGAACGCGGCTATCATCAAACAGCCATTTCAGACATTGCCAAACGGCTCGGTATTGGACATGGGACCTTTTATCGTCATTTTGAAAATAAGCGCGATATTCTCCAGCATGTCATTTCAGACACGATGCAAAAAATCATGGCGTTGTTGACTGGTGAGAATGCGCCTCAAGCTGTAAAAAATATTGAGGAATATCGGGAACAGTGTCAGCGTATTTCTGAACGTTTAAGAGCTTTTGCTCAAGAAAACCCACTCACCTTAAAACTAGTATTGCTCGAAGCAACATCGATTGATGCTGAAATGACACAGTTTATTCAAAATTTAATGCACATGGCTGGCATGCTTACAGCTGATTATCTTGAACATGGTGTGGAACAAGGCTTTTTTAGAGAAAATCTAGATTGTGAAAATACAGGACATAACATCATCGGTATGATCATGAATGGTGCCTTACGCTTTTTAGCCAATCCTGATGACTTAATTGGTTTAGAAAATTATGGAAATTCAATTATTGATTTAATTATCGGAGGCGTTGCTAAGGCTTCCTGAATAGCAATATTAAAAAACATGTCCAAATTAGACATTGCTTGATACGAGTCTGACAGCGCACCATCATTGAATGTTGCTGTCAGATCTCTGTCCTCTGTCAGTATTTGAAGCTCATAAACCATCTTTAGTCTGTTTACAGCCAATCACCATAATATTGGTAATGATGTCACCTGGACCAGTTAATGCCGTAATATTACATAGATATTGAGCACGCTCTTGTACAGCGTTTTGATAGTATCCAGTAGGTCGATATTGGTTTTCATAAATCGCACCCACAACACCTTGCCCTCCAGTTTGTCCAACAACCCGCTGACCTGCATATTCAGAGCCAGTTTGCACAAACTGTTGTACCACATGTTGAGAAACAATAGAATTTTCCCACATTGCTGAACCGCCTAATTTGCTGGCAGGAACTCGGTAAGTCGGTGAACCAAAAATATCAATCGCTTTGTTTACATGTTGCCCAACCAATTTATCAGCAGCTTGTTTTACTGGATTCGGTGTAGTTACACAACCACTGAGTGACAACCCCAATGTCAATGCAGCCAAAAGACCGATCAGATTGGGTTTCAATCGACTCAGTAACTGTTGAGGAACATGGTTTAGCGTTTGTTGTTTTATCCACATAAGAATTTCCTTTTATTCGCTTTTGACTTTACCTTATTGATCTGTATTCAAGATCATCCAATGACTTTTCACAAAATATTGCTTCGTTTTAGATAGAATTTAAAAGTCAGAAGCTCAATTTTATGGATCTAAATAATATTCAGCTCTCACCTTACCTTGCTCTAACTCAATCGCTCGTTCAGTCACTCGTTCAAGAAATTGCTGATCACAGTCTAATCCAGTCATTTTTTTACTAGATGTCGTTGGCGCATTTTCATCATCAAATGCAGTCTGATTACACTGATTATCTTTAAAGCTATGAATTGCTTGCCACTCTTTTTGTGCATCTAACAATCTTTTTTGTTCATTGGATGTAAGTGTTACCGACAGTTTTTGCTCAGCATTTTTTAACCTTTGATTCTGACCTTGGTACTCTACACTGATACATTTTTGCTTGTTGGTTGCTGTTTTAGCAGCATGCGTACATTCATCATATGTTTTTGAATATTGTAATGTCGGTGTAGCCGATAGTGCAGTTGCAACACTAGATAAACTCACAAATCCCCAAATATAGCCATTTTGAAAAGATATTGTTCATACAATTCACTCATTGATCTAAAAATTTTATTGAAGACATTTAAATGTATTGTTCATAGATTGGTTTATTTATACGCTAAATTTTAATTCATGTGAAATTGAAACTATAAATGAGGCAATCAGCATTCAACAAAATTTAAAAAATTAAATCTTAGCTCAATATTTTTTGCGATGATTTGGATAATTTGCTGCCTCAAAAATACGATTGTGTCTAACCCATCAGTTCAATAATTTAGGGGCATTAAGACTATTCCTGATGGCTTTATCTTCTTCAAAAAAAGAACTTCCATGTAAATACATAAAAGTTCTTTTTGATTGTGAATATCATTAGCCAGGGAAAATACCACGTTCGATACGTGCTTTTAAGATCCGTTCACAACCCAAAATAAATGCTGCCGTTCTTAAACTACATATTTTTTCATTTGAGGTATGCCATACATCATTAATCGCCTGAACCATTAACTTATCCAAACGTTGGTTAATTTCTTCTTCAGACCAAAAATAGCTCGACATATCTTGTACCCATTCAAAATAACTGACGGTGACACCACCAGCATTACAAATCACATCAGGTACAACCGTCACACCACGCTGAATTAAAATATCATCTGCTTCTGGATAAGTTGGACCATTTGCACCTTCTAAAACTAATTTTGCTGTTAATTTCTGTGCTCGCTCAACTGTGATTTGTCCTTCCAATGCAGCAGGAATTAAAATGTCCATCTCGACATCCCAAAAGTCCTCATCTGCAATTAACTGGCTATCGGTAAAATCTGCGACCCCTTGGTGAGTTTCCAAATGTTTTTTTAAACTTTCTAAATCAATACCTTCTGGGTTAAAAATGGTTCCAGTATGATCTTGGATTGCCACGATAAGTGATTGTGATTCTGCAAAAAGATAAGCTGCTTCACTACCCACATTACCAAAGCCTTGTACTGCAACTTTTGCACCTTTGAGTGGCAGCTTAATTTTTTCAGCGACCTCTCGACCAGTGACAAAGACACCACGACCTGTAGCTTTAATACGACCTAAAGATCCGCCCAAATGAATCGGCTTACCTGTCACAACGCCTGTGACAGTATGTCCCTGTCCAGATGAATAGGTATCCATAATCCAGCCCATTACATTGGGGTTAGTACCCACATCAGGTGCAGGAATATCTTTTTGTGGACCAATAATATGACTGATCTCACTGGTATAACGTCGAGTTAAACGTTCTAACTCACGCGGAGAAAGTTGGCGTGGGTCGACTCGAACACCACCTTTAGCACCACCAAAAGGTAGATTTAACACCGCAGTTTTAATGGTCATCCATGCTGAAAGTGCCATAACTTCATTTAAGTCGACATCTGGATGATAGCGAATCCCCCCTTTTCCCGGTCCACGTGACAAATTATGTTGTACACGGTACCCCTCAAAATGCTGAATCGTTCCATCATCCATCACGATTGGTACATCAACAATCAACGCGCGTTTGGGACGTTTTAATGTATCAATATAACCCTTGAGATGTTCTAAATAAGGCGTCACCCGTTCGATTTGTTCAAGATAAGTCGACCATGGACCATGATTTTGAGCAATATAAGATAAATTCGACATGTATTTTTTGTCCTTTTAATGCCTTATATTCAGGCATCAATCAAAAAGATAATTAAAAATAATATAAGCCGCTAATTTGGCAGTTCTGTTGTCCAAATCAAATTTTGGATTACACTCAGCCACATCAAAAACTTTAATTTTCCCAGAATTTTTAATGGCTTGAAATAAAGAATCAAATACTGATAAATCAATTCCTTTCACCGCAGGAGCACTCACACCTGGTGCGATACTGGCACTAAAGACATCTAAATCAACCGTGACATAAAGCACATCAACCTTTTCAATAAATTGATTTATTTTCAGTGTGATTGCATCCAAATTGCTTTCTCGTAATGCTTGATCATAAATATAGCGACAATTCAAACGATCTGCTGTTTCAAACAACACTTGAGTATTTGCATGTTTGGCAACACCAATACATAAATAATGAAATTCTTGCTGATATTGCGCTAATAAATGGGCAGCATTTAAAAAAGGTGTTCCCGAGCTTACATGTTCAGCTTCACGCAAATCAAAATGTGCATCAAAGTTGATAATGCCAATTGTTTGATTGGGTTGATGCTTCTGTAGATATTGAAATAATCCAGAAAAACTACCAAAAGCCACTTCATGCCCACCACCTAAAACGATGGGTTGGCTTCCAGAGGAAAGACAAACTTCAACCTGATCAGCCAATTCCGCCTGTGCCTTTTCAAGATCACCATCTACACACATTACTGTGCCCAAATCCGCGATTGAAAGCGCTTGATGTACGGGTAAATTTGCCAATTGGGCACGTATTGCATCAGGCGCATCTGCCGCACCCAAACGACCTTTATTGCGCTTCACACCTTCATCTGAACTAAAGCCAATCAATGCATAAGATGCATGAGCTTGAGTATTGATCACTTGATGGATACGCAAATGTGCTTCACCCTCACCATCGTTGCGTCCTTGCCATATAAATGAATGCTTCATAATAAATACAACTCTGTGAAAGTGAGCTTAGGGCTAAAATGAAACTTCTGTGCCATGTCGAATAATCCGCTTAGATAAATCACCACCCAGCCAGTAAACAATTTCAGAGGGATGCTCAATATCCCAAGCTATAAAATCGGCGAACTTACCTTGCTCCAAACTGCCGTGTGTGTCTTGCAAGCCAAGTGCAAAAGCGGCATTGATGGTGACTGCCGCCAAAGCTTGTTCAGGTGTCAATCGAAATAAAGTACTGCCCATATTCACCATTAAACGTAGGGACAGTGTTGGAGAAGTTCCTGGGTTTAAATCACTCGATAGTGCAATACGCACACCATGTTTATGCAGGCTATCTAATGGTGGATACTGGGTTTCTCTCAGAAAATAAAATGCGCCAGGCAAGAGCACTGCAACAGTTCCCGAAGCGGCCATCGCTTTGGCATCATCTTCGGTCATAAACTCCAAATGATCAGCTGAAAGTGCGTGGTAACGTGCAGCAAGGCTTGAACCACCCAAAGATGAAAGCTGTTCAGCATGTAATTTCACAGGAAGATTTAAGTGCTGTGCAGTTTTAAAAACACGCTCAACTTGAGCAGGTGAAAATGCCAAATGCTCACAAAAGGCATCGACGGCATCAACCAAACCTTCCTGCGCTAATTTCGGCAACATCTCATTGCAAATATACTCAATATAAGCATCACTTCGCCCCTGATACTCTGGAGCTAAGGCATGCGCAGCCAAACAAGTACTACGTACTGTCATTGGCAAAGCATCCGCGATTTGACGAATAACGCGAAGCATTTTTCGTTCATTTTGATAGTCCAGACCATAACCTGATTTAATTTCAATCGTGGTTACGCCATCTTTGAGCAAACATAGAACTCGTTTCAAGGCTGCATTCAAAAGCTCTGCTTCACTTGCTTCCCGCGTGGCACGAACCGTACTGGCAATTCCACCACCGCTGGCGGCTATTTCTGCATAACTTATCCCTTGTAAACGTTTTTCAAACTCAACGCTGCGATTCCCCCCAAATACACTATGTGTATGGCAGTCAATCAGACCAGGGGTTACCCATGCAGCATTGAGATCAATTGTCTCAGCATAATCATCTACAGGAACATTCTTTTGAGGACCAATCCAGTGAATATGTGGTCCTAAAGTCACGATTGCAGCATTTTCAATTATGGAATAATGCCCATTTTGCATGGTAGCGATATGACAGTTCGTCCAAAGTTTTTTCATTCACATTTCCTCATACTGCCTATGCAATGCCATGTATAAGCAGTTTCAGTATTAGCTTTCCATTTCAATGTTTTGTGCTAAGTTTGATTTTTCTTTGGCATTATTTCGCTTTGGCTTTACCCAGATCGTGTAAGCAACCCAAAGAATCAACAGCCAACTTGCACCGACATAGATCGCGGGTCTGGAGTCTGGAAAATACCCCATCATCAGTAAAATGAAGACCATGAATACAATCGCAAATGCAGGTGCATATGGCCAACCAATCACTGGAAAATCTAGAGCTTTAATTTCTGCTTTAGATAACTTGCGACGCATTGCAACTTGAGAAAGTAAGATCATCAACCACACCCAAACCGTTGCAAAGGTTGCAATCGACGCAATGATGATGAAGACATTTTCGGGAATCATATAGTTCAGTACCACACCGACAAGTAATACCCCTGCCATCACCACAACCGTCATCCAAGGCACACCATTTTTGGAAATTTTTTGAAAAACCTGAGGTGCTTGACCACGATTTGACATGCCAAACAGCATACGACCTGCACCAAACACATCACTGTTGATTGCAGAAATCGCAGCAGTAATCACCACTATATTTAAAATCGTTGCTGCTGATTGAATCCCTAGATTTTCAAAGATTTGAACAAATGGGCTGCCTTTGCTGCCAATTTGATTCCATGGGAAAATTGACATCAATACAAAAATAGTTAAAACATAAAATAATAAGATACGTACTGGGACAGCATTGATTGCACGTGGAATCGATTTTTTAGGATCTTCAGATTCACCCGCCGTAATTCCAATGATTTCAATACCACCAAATGCAAACACCACTACAGATAAACAGGCGATTAATCCTGCGATGCCATTAGGCATAAACCCCTCATGAATCCATAGATTTTGGATACCTGTGGTAAAACCGCTATGTTCAGCATGAAAACCATAGAACATCAGACCAAAACCACCAAGAATCATGGCAACAATTGCACTGACTTTAACGATGGATAACCAAAACTCAAGCTCACCAAAAACTTTGACATGTATCAGATTAATTGCACCTAAAAACATGATCAGTGACAGAATCCAGATCCAACGTGGTACATCGGGATACCAAAATCCCATATAGATGCCAAATGCAGTGACATCTGCCAAAGCAACAATGATCATCTCAAAGACATAGGTCCAACCTGTGGTAAACCCTGCAAGCGGACCAATATAATTAGATGCATATTCACTAAATGAACCAGATACTGGATTATGTACTGCCATCTCACCCAATGCTCGCATCACGATATAGATCGCAATCCCGGCAACCATATATGCAAGCAGTACTGATGGACCAGCCATTTTAATGGCTGTTGCAGACCCGTAGAACAATCCAGTTCCAATGGCTGAACCTAATGCTAAAAAACGGATATGACGGGTGTTTAACCCCCGCTGTAATGTGGAGTGCTGTGACATTATAATCTCCAATCCTTGAGGAAATTTAGATAGATGCGGCCACTCCATGTGGCCGTTTTATTGATCACACTTTAGACAAACTCGGTAATAGCTTTGGAATGATTAATTCGTTTAAGCAACCACTGGCAAGCAATTCACTCGCTTGTTCGATATCTGGAGCAAAGAAACGATCTTCACTGTAGTAAGGCACTTGATCACGTAGCACTTTGCGTGCTTGCTCAAGTTTTGGTGAACTTTTTAATCCTTCACGGAAATCAAGTCCTTGACATGCACCTAACCATTCAACTGCTAAGATACCGCGAACATTGTCCGCCATATACCACAAGCGTTTACCAGCATTTGGTGCCATAGATACATGGTCTTCCTGATTGGCAGAGGTCGGTAAGCTATCAACACTTGCAGGATGTGCAAGTGCTTTGTTGTCACTTGCCAATGCCGCGGCAGTCACTTGTGCAATCATAAAGCCAGAGTTAACACCACCATTGGCAACTAAAAATGGTGGTAGTTGAGACATATGACGATCCATCATCATTGAAATGCGGCGTTCAGACAATGAACCAATTTCAGCTATTGCAAGGGCTAAATTATCAGCCGCCATTGCAACGGGTTCAGCGTGGAAATTGCCTCCCGAAATCACATCACCTTCTGCGGCAAATACCAAAGGATTATCAGATACAGCATTTGCTTCGATCTCGAGTACTTCTGCGGCTTGACGTATTTGAGTTAAACAAGCCCCCATAACTTGCGGTTGGCAACGTAATGAATACGGGTCTTGAACCTTGCTACAATCTTCATGTGAATGGGCAATTTCACTCGAATCAGTTAATAAGTCACGATAAGCTGCGGCAACATCAATTTGACCACGTTGACCACGGACTTCATGGATGCGCGCATCAAATGGTGCCCGTGAACCCAACATTGCTTCGACACTTAAACCACCACATACAGTCGCTGCTGCAAATAGATCTTCTGCTTCAAATAAGCCTCTTAATGCATAAGCAGTCGAAACTTGTGTGCCATTTAACAACGCCAAACCTTCTTTGGCTGCTAAAGAAATCGGTTCTAAGCCTGCTTTTTTCAGTGCTTCAACCGCAGGTAACCACTCTCCTTGGTAACGTGCCTTACTTTCACCAAGTAAAACCAAAGACATGTGTGCCAATGGTGCCAAGTCACCTGAAGCGCCAACCGAACCTTTTAACGGAATATGTGGATATACTTCAGCATTGATCAAAGCCAGAATTGCATCGATCACCTTAGGACGAATACCTGAAAAACCACGTGCCAAGCTATTGGCTTTCAACAGCATGATTAAACGCACCATCGCATCATCTAAAGCTTCACCAACACCAGCGGCATGAGAAAGTACTAAAGAACGCTGTAATTGTTCTAAGTCTTCAGGCGCAATTTTTGTTGAAGCAAGTAAGCCAAAGCCTGTATTGATACCGTAAGCTGTACGCCCTTCATTGACAATTTTTTCGACACAAGCAACGCTCGCATTGATGCCTTCATAAGCACTGTCATCGAGTTTAACTTTGATTGGATTTAAATAAGCTTGACGGAGATCTGCAAGCGTAAGTTTGCCAGGTTGAATTAAAAGTTCCATTATTGACGTCCTGTTTTGCACTATATTGTTCGCTTACAATGCCTTTTGCTCAATTGCAAAAAGCATCGTAATCGGTATCCTTGTATTTTTTATTGCGTAATCATTGGCAAGTTCAAACCTTGCTCTTTCGCACAATCAATAGCAATGTCGTAACCAGCATCTGCATGGCGCATCACTCCTGTTGCAGGGTCATTGGTCAGTACACGAGCAATACGTGCTGCTGCTTCATCCGTACCGTCACACACAATCACCACACCTGAATGTTGAGAGAACCCCATGCCGACACCACCACCATGATGCAACGACACCCATGTTGCCCCACCCGCAGTATTTAACAATGCGTTGAGTAATGGCCAATCAGATACCGCATCTGAACCATCTTTCATGGCTTCAGTTTCACGGTTAGGACTAGACACTGAACCTGAGTCTAAGTGATCACGACCAATCACGATCGGTGCAGAAAGTTCTCCACTACGTACCATTTCGTTAAATGCTAAACCCAATTTTGCACGTAAGCCCAAACCCACCCAACAAATACGTGCAGGCAAACCTTGGAAGCTAATACGTTCACGAGCCATATCTAACCAACGATGTAAATGCTCATCATCTGGAATCAATTCTTTGACTTTGGCATCTGTTTTATAGATATCTTCTGGATCACCTGAAAGTGCAGCCCAGCGGAAAGGACCAATACCACGACAGAATAACGGACGGATATATGCTGGAACAAACCCAGGGAAATCGAAGGCATTTTCTACACCTTCATCTTGCGCCATTTGACGAATATTGTTGCCATAATCAAATGTAGGAACACCCATTTTTTGGAAATCCAACATTGCTTGCACATGCTTCGCCATCGATTGTTTTGCCGCTTTTACGACAAACTCTGGTTCAGTCTGAGCACGTTGACGATACTCTTCCCATGTCCAACCAATCGGTAAATAACCATTTAATGGATCATGTGCGCTGGTTTGATCTGTCACCATGTCAGGATGCACACCACGACGAACCAATTCAGGTAAAATTTCAGCCGCATTACCATGTAATGCAATTGAAATTGCCTTACCTTCTTGCGTGTATTTTTGGATACGAGCTAAAGCGTCGTCCAAGTCGGTCGCTTGCTCATCAACATAACGTGTGCGCAAACGAAAATCGATGCTGGCTTGTTGACATTCGATATTCAGTGAACACGCACCTGCCAATGTTGCAGCTAAAGGTTGTGCGCCGCCCATACCGCCTAAACCAGCAGTCAGTACCCAACGCCCTTTCAAATCGCCGTTGTAATGTTGGCGTCCAGCTTCAACAAAAGTCTCATATGTACCTTGTACAATGCCTTGACTACCAATATAAATCCAAGAACCAGCCGTCATTTGCCCATACATTGCTAAACCTTTGGCATCCATTTCATTGAAATGCTTCCAATTTGCCCAATGAGGAACTAGGTTTGAGTTTGCAATCAATACACGTGGTGCATCTTGATGAGTTTTAAATACACCAACGGGTTTACCTGACTGTACCAATAGTGTTTCATCAGTTTCTAAATTTTTAAGTGTTTCAACAATCTTGTCAAAACATTCCCAGTTGCGCGCGGCACGACCAATACCACCATACACAACCAATTCTTTCGGGTTCTCTGCGACATCAGGATCAAGATTGTTCATCAACATTCGAAGTGGAGCTTCAGTCAACCAGCTTTTTGTATTGAGCTTTGTACCACGAGGCGCGCGAATCTCTACATCACGAAATTTTGTTGTCGTTGTTGTCACAATAGGACTCCTTCCTTTGAGTTTAAAACAGTGAATGAAATCACTTTCACTGTATAGCAATGTATCAACTTGTATATACATCTATATACTACACAAATCTCTAAACTTGAAAAGATGATTTTTAAAATATTTTGCAAAAAAAGATTTAATTGACTGAATTTATTCAAAATTATTTTTTAATAAAAATAAAAACGCATACAACTTCAAGTTGAATGCGTTAAAACAACATCAATAAAATTTAAATTTTTGTGAGTTGTATTAGACAAGTTTGAGGCAAAAACTGTGGATTCAAAATCATTATTTTTGCTAAATTTTCATGTTGTATTTTTAGACAATTCTGATGCTGTAAATAAAAAATCTTTTCATCAATCGTGACTTCTAATGGTTTGATTGACTGATTAAAAACAAAAATAAAATCTGAAGAAATGGGAATTTCCAAGCGTTCTTGAGTAAAAATCCATTGATATTGTGCCGATATTTTTTGGGGATCATAGATCAAATTAAAATCTCGAATTTGACCCGCCAATAATTCACAATACACCTCACTTTCACCATTAAACGAAACACTTTGAAGCGTATGCAAATATTTGAGTTCACTATCAATATTCAGCGAAATTCCTTGACCTTCCAATACTGTTAAAAACCGCTGCATTCCATTGAATTTAGAGAAGCTTCCAGCGCTTTTGATATCTGCCATCGAAATGCGCCACTCAAACTCATCCAAGCTTTCTCCTAAACTACGGGCAATTTCAAGCGTATAACCTTCACCGTTTTTCCAACGCATTTTTTTATAGTGCGGTATTTCTAACAGCTCGATCATTGAGTAAATTTACCCTCAAGATAATAACGGCTTCCCGGATAGATTAAACGGGCACTTGAAATCAACTGTTTATTTGACCATGTTCTACGACGAATCAGTAAACATGGTTCTGTTTTATTAATTTTCAACCACTTACATTCTTGTGCAGATGCCAAAATCGCAGTTACCACATGCTCACCTTCTGTAACAGGTGCTTTTGACATTAAATACGCATTCGGGGTAATCGCTTTGAAGTCTTGTGCAAGATAATCAGGAATCAGAATAGGATCAACCAAACGATCTTCAATTTGCACAGGGATGTCATTTTCATAATGTACGATGATAGAGTGGAATAACTTTTGCCCCTCACGAATTTGCATCAAACGACTTTGCTCTGTATTGGCTTGTATCTGTTCGAGCACCAAGACCTCCGCATGGTGTTTATGATTTCTTGCAATAATTTCTTCGGCGATATTATTGACATGAAATAAAGCAGTACGTCCCTGACCTTCAGCAACAAAAGATCCAACACCTTGTATACGTACCAATAAACCTTCGCTGGTGAGTTCACGCAAGGCACGGTTCACAGTCATACGGCTACAACCGAGTAAATTAACCAATTCACTTTCAGAAGGAATTTTTTTATTGACTGTCCATGTTCCTTCATAAATTTTTTGTGAAATCATTTGTTTCACACGCAAATACAATGGAACAGGACTATCTTCTTCTAGTGATAAGTCTAAATCCTTGTGCTTTGACACTCTTGACATTGACTAAAACTCATACAAAATATATTAAATCATTGTATATGGTCACAACCTTGTTTGTATATACAAGCCTATACAAATAATTATGATAAAAATATCTATGTCTAAATGAAGATTCTGATTTTTACATGTCATTGCTATCGCGTGGCAACATGGATGCCGTCCAATGAGGGGCTACAGAGGTACATGAGCAAGAAACAAAGCATTGCTTTGTTTGCAATGCCAGAGTGAGACATCGTCTATGAAAAGCGATTTAAACTTTATATGTATCGTGTGATATTCAAGCTTTATCGGCAAAGGAGGCTTTTGCCTCCTTATTTATCCAATCAAATTAAAAGGTCTTTCTTAAACTCAACCAATATTGTTGATTATCTCGATTCTTGAGTTGTTCAGGTGTGCTCCCTATTGGAAATGCAACTTCGGCATTGGCTTGGATATTCCATAAACTGCTCCAGTTTAAGCCTAATCCAGCACTGCTGATTTGTACTTGATTGTCGCCTGTGACTCCTGCCCAACGTTGCGCATTTAAGGTTACTTCTGCTGTATCCACAAAAACTTTACCAGTAAGCTGATGTTTGGCATTTGCAAATAAGCTTTGTCGCAGTTCTGCTGTGGCTAAATATCCAGTCGAACCTGCGAATTGGCTAGATTCATTACCGCGAACATTAAATGGACCGCCTCCTAAATATTGTTCTGCACTATCTAGATTATAAGGGCTATATTGACCATAAATCCCCAAATAACCTTGTGTACCCTTGCCACCCAGATTTTGTAGACGTGAAAGATTGAGTGTTGCAGTGTAGTAATCTCCTGCTGTTTTTGCTGTTTGGCTATCTAAGGCAGCAGCATCATCATTTTTAAATTTCACACGACCATAACTCGTTGAAGCACCATATTGGGTTAAACCTCCCCCCATGAATTGATCAAACTGAGAGCCATCCAATCGAGCAGTCACCACATCAATATTGCGATGTTTATCGTATTGGTTCAGTTGAATATCATCTTTTAGTTGTTTATGGTCATATTGTA